>DATKFB010000457.1:0-3052 GCA_035544435.1 Polyangia bacterium | reverse complement strand
CGTACAAGCCGCCTTCGAGGGGGCCCGCCAGCTGCTCTCTTTCCAGCACGCGCACGTGTACTATCCGGCGGCTCCCGGCAGCCCGCTGATCGCCGCGGGGCACAACCTGATGCTGCTCGCCTTCCTGGCGCTGGCCGTGCCGCTGCTCGTGCTCGCCCTGCGCGTGCTGCCGCTGGCCTATGGCCTCTACACGCTGGCCGCGCTCGCGCTGCCGCTCTCGCTCTCGCTCACGAACGCGGCTCGCGTGCGCAACTGCAGCCTGGGTGCCGGGCTCGGCTTCTTCGTACTGCTGCCAGTCGCTACGGCGCTCTTCGCGGCGCCGGCCGGCGTGCTCGCCGCGAGCTTTGCGGCCCGGCGCGGACGTCTAGCCGCCTGGGCCCTGCCCGTGCTGTCGCTCGCGTGGGCCGTCTGGCGCCTCTACGAAGGCCCAGCCGTGTTCGCCTTCGATCCCTTCGGCGGCTATTTCCCGGGGCCGATCTACGACGAGGCGCTGCGACCGCCCGCGCGCCTGCTGCAATTCCGGCTCGTCAATCTCGTTTGGATCGCCGCCGTCGTCGGCGTCGGCCTCGCCGCCGTCGGGCGCGGGCGCGATCCGCGGCGCTGGAGGCGTCCCTGGATGCTCGTCGCGCTGTCGCTCATCGTCGGCTCACTCGGGCTCTTCGCGGCGCGCGGCGCGCTCGGCTTCGCCGTGGGCCGCGCCGACCTGCGGGCGGCGCTCGATCGCGAGCTGCGCACGGAGCACTTCGTCGTGCGCTATGCGTCCTCGGCGGGCAAGACGCCCGTCGATCTCGCGCTTGAGGCCGAGGACTTCGAGTTCCGCTACGCAGAGCTCGTCGTCGCGCTGGGCGTAGAGCCAGCCGGGGTCGTCACCGTCTGGGAGTTCCCGAACGCGGACGCGAAGAAGGCGCTCGTGGGCGCGGGGCACACGCTCTACGCCAAGCCATGGACGCGCGAGATCTTCCTGCAAGCGGAGCGTTTCCCGTCGTCGCGCCTGCGTCACGAGCTCGCGCACGTCTTCGCGGGCGCCTTCGGCGACCCGCTGTTCGGCGTCGCGTTCGCCTGGCGATGGCACGGTCCCCTGCCCGTGCCCACGCTCGCCATGGGTCTCGTCGAGGGCCTGGCCGAGGCGGCGGACGCCAGCGATCCCGAGGGAGCCTCGACGATCCACCAAGACGCGGCCGCCATGATCGCCGACGGCCTGGCGCCGCCCCTCTCGGCCGTCGTCGGCGCCGGCTTCAGCGGGCAATCGGGCGCGCGCGCCTACACGCTCGCGGGCTCGTTCTGCACCTACCTGCTCGAGACGCGTGGGCCCGAGCCGCTGCGGGCGCTCTACCGCTCGGCGGGCAACTTCACCGACGTCTATCGCACGCCGCTCGCCAACCTTGAGGACGAGTGGCGGCAGTTCCTGCTGCGCCAACCGCTGTCGCCGCGAGACAAGGCCCGCGCGAGCGAGCAATTCCGCCGACCCGCCATCTTCAAGAAGGTCTGCGCGCGCGAGCTGGCGGCGCGCGTGGCCGAGTCGCGCGGGCTCGAACGCGCGGCGCCCGCGATGGCCGTGCGTCTGCTCGAGGACGCCTGTCACGACGATCCCCACGAGCCCGGCTATCGCCTGGAGCTCGCGCAGGCGCGCGCCTTCGCGGGCGAGCGGCGGGAGGCCCTCGACGCGCTCGGGCGCCTCGCCGGCGACGCCGACGTCACCCAGCCGCTGCACGCGCAGGCGGCGAGCCTCGCGGCGGAGCTCCAGTTTCACGCGGGCGACTTCGCGAACGCCGCCGCCGAGGAGCAGCGCGTGCTCGCGCTCGCGACCGAGGACGGCGACCGGCGCCTCGCCATCGCGAAGCTGCGCGCGCTCGCAACGCCCACGGCCCGCGAGACCCTCGGCCGCGCGCTCTTCGGCGACGAGCTGGGCGGCGCCGGCGCAGACGCAGTGCTGACGTTCCACCTCATGGGCGAGTACACGCGCCTGCATCCCACGGACCGCGTCGGGCCGTACCTCCTCGGCCGCCAGCTCCTCGCGCGCGATCCGGCGCAGGCGCTCCCGTTCCTGAGCCGCGCCTGCGACGACACGGCGCCCCTCGCGGCGCGGGAACAGGCCGGCGCGCTGCCGCCCCTCTTCGAGCGCGAGTGCCGCCGAATGGTCGCGGAGGCTGGTTATCGCCTCGGCGACTTCGAACGGGCGCGCGCGGCCCTCACGCTCCTCGCCAGCGAAGCCGAGGGCGAGGCCGAGCGTCTGCGCGCGCTCGACATGCGCGCGCGCGTCGCCTGGGCGGCGGCGCGGCGTCACGGACCCGTGGGTGGCGCCACCACGGGCGCCCACACCGAGTGAATCGCGAGGCCGAACGTGCGTCGAGGGAATCTCCGCGCTGGACGCGCGTCGAAGGGATGCGCACAATGCTCCCCATGGGACGGCAGCGGCAGGTGACGGCACGCGGCAGCAGCCGAGTTGTTCCGGCGCGCCTCGTGAGGTTCAGCGCGTTCGCGCTGATGCTCTTGGCGAGTGGAGTCGCCGTGGCGCAGACCACCGCGCCGCCGCCCGCGTCGGCGCCTCCCACGGCGGCGCCTCCCGCCGCGGCGCCCTTCGAGGCCGGCGACACCGCGCCGCCTTTGGGCGTGCAGCCGGTCGTGCCGCCGGGGGCGGTCGTGCCGCTCCCGCCGGCGGCCGAGCCGGGTCTGCCCAGCCCCGCGACGGCGCCGCTCGTCGTGCCGGCGCCCCCCGCGCCGAGGGAAGAGCCCATCTATCGGAAGGACTGGTTCTGGGGCGCCGTCGGCGTGCTCGTGCTCACGGGGGCGATCATCCTCGCCGTTTCGCTGAGCTCGGCCGATCCCTCGACGCCCAACACGAAGCTCGGAGACATGCGTGCGTTCTAGAGACGGCGGCCGGCTCGCGCTGCTGCTCGTGCTCGTGGCGTCCGTCGCGGGCGCGTGCTCGAAGCCGAAGTCCTTCATCGTGCTGACGCTGCGCTCGGCCGACTCGACCGACATCGTCGGCGTCACCGAGGTCGACGTCACGGTCGATCAGGCGCCGTCGCTCTCCAAGCTCCTCAAGTATCCG
>DATKFB010000456.1:0-3638 GCA_035544435.1 Polyangia bacterium | reverse complement strand
TGACGTCTTTCGCCCGTCGACGCTGGGCGCCGCAAATCGGCGGCACCCCATCGTGAGCTGGGCCAACGGCACGCTGTTCTCGATCACCGACTACCAGAAGCTGCTCGAGCACTGGGCGTCGCACGGCCTCGTCGTCATCGCGGGCCACACAAGCTCGACGGCGGGCGGCGGCACGCACAAGGCCGCCATCGACTGGCTCGTCGCCGAGAACGCGCGGGCCGCGAGCCCCTACTTCGGCGTCCTCGACACGGCGCACGTCGCGGCGAGCGGCCACTCGCAGGGCGGCGGCGCCACGCTCGCCGCGGGCGCGCAGAAGCCCGGCCCGCTCGCGCTCACGACGACGCTGCCCCTCATGCCCATCCTCTCGTACGAGAGCGACACCTCGATCGTGGGCAAGCAGACGGCGCCCATGCTGAACATCAACGCGACGATGGACACGCGCGATCCGACGGGCGCTGTCGCCATGCAGATCTACACCGCTGCGAAGACCGAGCTCGTTCAAGCCGCCTTCATCGGCATCCACGAGGACGCGATGACGGCCGCCATGTTCGCGCCCACGCTCGGCTGGTTCCGCTTCCGCCTCATGGGCGACACGCAGGCGCGCGCGATGTTCTACCCTCCCGGCACCTGCGGCTTGTGTCGCGACGCCGCCTGGAAGCAGGTCCGCTACCAAAACGTCCCTTGAGCCCCGACGGCACGGACCCGGTCGGTCGCGCCCTCGCGTCTCCGGCACGCGGCCGTGAGCTCCTCCACGCGTCGCATGACGGACGCGGCGTCGACGCGGCGCCGAAAGGGCACGACCGACAGGGGCGGCGGCACCTCGCCGAGCGCGCACGCGCGTTCCTCGTCGACGCACAGGATGAAGGACGGCAGGTCGGCCTCGCGCAGGCGCGCGAGCTTGGCGGCCAGGTAGTCGGGCGTCCAGAAGCCCGCGGGCTCGACGAGCACGCGCCGCTCGGGATGGATGCGGTGGCGCAGCAGAAAATCCGGGAAGACGAGCGTCGGGCCGGCGCGCACGGCCTCGGGCTCGCACACGACGTCCCAGTCGGGCGCGAGGCGGGCGACGTCGCGCGCGAAGCGCTCTTCGGACTTGCTGTCGAAGAGCACGAAAAGCGGGAACGGACGTCCGGCGGTGTCATCTCCCGACGGATGTAGCGATCGGCGGACCGCTGCAGATCGTGTCAATGGACCCGTAAAAGAACGGCGTCGCCGTGCGACCGGTCGTCCACCCTGTCGAGAACCTGGCGGATCGCCGCTTCTCGTCGGGCACCTTCACCCGCGGCTGCGGTACAGCGCGACGAGTGCCGCGCCGATGGCCTGCGACAGCTCGCCGAGCGTCGACGGGAGGATCGTGATGCGGTCGCGCTGCTGGGGCCAGAAGTACGGGCGCGCCGTCTCGCCCACGATGCGCAGGTAGCGCGCGCGGAAGACGTCGGTCGTGCTCTCGGGATCCATGAGGCCGCCGCCGATGACGAAGAACTCGGGATCGAGCACCATGGCGAGCTTGGCGATGTGCAGGCCCATGGCGCGCGCCTGGAAGTCGAAGAGCTCGGTGGCGAGCGGGTCGCCCTTCTGTGCGAGCCCGCGCAGGCTCATGGCCTTCTCCTTGGGTGTGGCGGTCGAGGTCGCGAGCGGGTGGTCGGGGTACGAGGGCAGCCTCTCCGCCAGCAAATACGGCAAGCCTGCCAGCGTCGTGTACACCTCGACGCAACCCCAGGTCCGCCCGCAGCCGCACGGATAGGCCTTTGCGCCCAGCAGGTGCAGCGCGATGGGCATGTGCGCCGTCTCCATGCCGGCGAGCGTGTCGCCCTCGAGCGGCAAGCCGTTGGCGCCGATGTACGCCGAGCCGAGGCCCGAGCCGGGTGCGAGCATGACGACGCCGCCCGAGCCGGCGCCGCGCACGCGCTGCGCCTCGCCCACGCCGCCGAGCGCGCCGTCGTTGCCGACGACGAGCGGCACGGCGCGCCCCGCCTTCTGCGACAGGGCCTGGCTGTACGCCGTCTGCACGTCCCAGCCGTCGAAGCTCGCCGGCAAGTTCGCCGATTGCCCGAGCACGCCGTAGCGCTGATACGGCCCGGGGATCGCCAGGCCCACGGCGTTCACCTGATTCCAGGCGAGGCCGTTGTCGGCGAGGAAGGTGTCGACGGCCTCGATCCAGCCCTTGAGTACGGCCGCCGGCCCTTGCTGGAAGTTCGTCGGTCGCTGCGACAGCCGCGTCGAGATCGTGCGGCCGTCCGCCCACACGCCGCCGACCTTCGACATCGTCGCGCCGCTGTCCGTCCCAATGTAGATTCCGGCGTCGGGTTTCGCGCTCATGCGCGCGAGCATAGGCCGAACGGCGCCGCGCGCCTACGGGACCGAGCGCCTCTCGACGCACAGCCGAAGGCCAAGATGGTTAAGATGGGCCGGGCATGCGCCGCCTCCCGCTCTCGCTGCAGATCACGCTTGGCATGGCGGTGGGCGGTGGCCGTGGGGCTGCTGCTGGGCGCGCGCCCGGAGCCGCTCGGGGAGCTCGGCAAGCTCGTCATCCAGCTCATCAAGGCCGTGGCGACGCCGCTGCTCTTCTTCGCGATCGTGGACGCGATCCTCAGGACCGAGGTGCGCGGCCGCCAGGGCGCGATCATGCTGGCGTTTCGCCGCGGCAAGCTCGTCCATCGCTCTCGCGATCGGCCTCGCGATCGCGAACGTCTTCCACCCGGGGCGCCTGCTCGATCTGCGCGGCCTCTCGAGGCCCGCCGCCGGGGGCGGCCTCACCGACAAGAAGATCGACCTCGTCAAGACGCTCTCCGGCTACGTGCCGTCGAACCTCCTGTCGTGTTGCTCGCGCTGCTGTTCAGGTTCGCCTTGCGGGCGCTGCGCAAGCGGGAGGGCGCGCGCACCGCCGCCGTCGAGGAGCTCGTGACGGCGCTGCACGGCGCGACCGAGGTCGTGCTCGGCTGGATCGTGCGCCTCGTGCCGCTCGCCGTCTTCGACGTCGTCGCCAAGACCGTCGGCGAGTACGGCCTCGCGCCGCTCAAGGGCCTCGGCGCCTACCTCGCCGCGGGCGTCGGCGGCATGGCGCTGCAGATCGTGATCGTCTATCAGGTCCTCGTGGGCCTCATGGCGCGCCTGCCCCCGCGCCGATTCTGGCCAGCGGCGCGCGAGCCAGTCGCCTATGCCATGGGCGCCGGCAGCAGCCTCGCGACGCTGCCGTTGACGTTGAACGCGCTCGATCGTCTGGAGGTGTCGCGCGCGTCGTCGGCGCTCGGCGCCTGCGTCGGCACCAACTTCCAACAACGATGGCATCATCCTCTACGAGGGCATCATCCTCTACGAGGGCATGGCCGTACTCTTGGTCGCGCAGGCGCACGGCATCGAGCTCGGCCTCGGCCAGCAGCTCGTGGCGGCCGGCTCGTGCCTCGTTGCCGCCATGGGCGTCGCGGGCGTCCCCGAGGCCGGCCTCGTCTCGCTCGCGCTCGTGCTCAACACCGTGGGCATGCCGCTCGAGCTCCTGCCGCTCTTGCTGACCGTCGACTGGATCATGGGCCGCGCGCGCGCCGTGACGAACGCGCTGTCGGACATGGTCCTGTCGATCATGATCGACCGCTTCGCGCGGGACCGTCAGAACATCGTGCGCGCGGGCGAGTAGTTCGGCCTGT
>DATKFB010000455.1:0-3201 GCA_035544435.1 Polyangia bacterium | reverse complement strand
GAGCCGCACGTGCGTCTCGGCGCGCAGCTCGGCGGATGGACCGCGCCCGCCCGGTGACTGGGGCGAATCGGGCGCCTCCGGCTCGAGCGCTTCCAGCTCGGCGAGGCGGCCATAGAAGGTGACGGCCGCGGCGGTGTCGCCCCGCACCCAGGCGTCGCGCGCGAGCCAGGTCAGCGACGGCTGGAAGCGCGGATCGAGCTGCAGCGCGCGCTCGTGCGTGTCGCGCGCGCGGGCCGCGCGCTGGAGGTGGCGGTCATAGACCTCGGCGAGCTGAACGAGCAGATCCTTCTGCTCGACGGGCCCGCGCGTGACGAGGTCCACCTTGCGCTCGAGGACGTCGGCGAGGCGCTCCCAGTTGCTCGACTCGATGGCCGTCGTCTGCAGGGCCTCGAGCGTCTCGACGGAGCCGGGCGCGAGCCCGAGCGCGCGCTCGAACAGCATGACGGCGTCCTCGGGCAGCCCGAGGCGCTTGCGCAGGATCTCGGCGGCCGCCGTGAGGGCGGCGGCGCGCTCCTCGTCGGTCGAGCCCGTGCGCGCGTCGTCGGCCGAAGCGATGAGCGCGCGCGCCGCGGCCTGTGGGTCACCGCGCCGCGCGTGGAGCTCGACGAGCCGGCGCCACGCCGGCGCGACGCCTGGACCGGCCGCGGCGGCGTCAAGGAACTGGCGCAAGGCGCCGAGGGCGCCCTCCTCGTCCCCGAGACGTTCACAGGCGGCGGCCAAGCGGCGCGCGAGATCGGCGCGCCCCGCGTCGCGTGGGGGGACCAGCCCGAGCGCCCGCCGGAGGGCCCCGGCGGCGGACTCCGGGCGATCGGACGACTCTGCGAGCTCCGCCTCCGCGAGCGCGACGGAGAGCGCCGTCGCGGGCTGCGTCGTCATGGGCGAGGACGCGATCCAGCGGTCGGTGGAGCGCCGGGGCGGCTTTTCGATCATCGCGAAGAGCTCCGCCGCGCGCGCGTCGTCGGGGTGCTCGGCGAGGAGAGCCTCGAGCAGCGGGCGCGCCTCGTCGGCTTTGCCCGCGCGGAGCCACTCGCGCGCGGCTGCGAGCCGCGCGAGCGCGGCGTCGTCGACTTCGCCGCGCGCCACGGCGACCGCCGCGACGTCGGCGTAGGCGCGAGCCGCGCGCGGGGCGTCTCCGCCCTCGGCCGCGATGACGGCGGCGGCCAAGCCCAGCACGGGCCCGTCGGGGATCGCCGCGGTGAGGCGGCCGAGCTCGCTGGCGGCCTCGCCCAGCGTCTCGGCGCGCGCCAGCAAGATCTCGAGGACGCGCCGCTCGGCCTCGACGGCGCCCGCGCGCGCGGCCGCGCGATAGGCCGCGAGCGCCGCCGAGACGTCACCGCGCGCGAGGAGGGCGTCCGCCTCGGCGATGGGCCGCGGGGAGCCCATTCCCGTGGTCTCGGCGGCGTCGCCGGCCGGCCGCTCCGTTTCGCCGTCCCACGAGAGCGTGATCCCCGTCGGCGCGACGGTGACGGCGGCGAGGCGCGCCGCCGAGATGTCCGGCAAGCGGAACCCGCAGGCCGCGAACGTCTCGTAGATCGCCAGGTCGAGGACGTCGAGCTCGACGCTCCAGTGCGGCGAGGGCGGTGCGCTCCCCGCGGGTCCGCGGCTCGCCGCGGCGCTCGCCGCGAGAATGGCGCCGCCGAGGAGCGGCGCGGCCACGGGCAAAAAACCGTAGACGCGCACGTCATCGATCGTGACGCGCACGCGCCGCCTCGACGCCTGCGTCACGAGGACGCGCGCCGTGAAGTCGACCTCGCGCCGGCTCGCCGCCGCGCGCGCGCGCAGCCGGACGTGGCCCACGCCGAGCTCGAGGCGCACGTCAGAGATCCCCCGCTCGGCGAGCGCGCTTGGCGCGAGCGCCGCGGCGAGCCGCGCGTCGTCGACGGTGATGACGGCCGCGTTCAGCCGCCCGCGCCGCCGGCGAGCGCGCTCGACCGTGATGGGACCGTCGGGAGCATGGCCCGGCTCGGCTGCGGCGCCGTCGCGCCGCCGCGCCGGCAGCGAGACCTCCATGCGCTCGAGGCTCGCGAGCGTGGCGAGCGCGCGCGGCGCGAAGGCGAGCGACGCGCGCCCGTCGACGATGGCGAGCGCGACGCCCGAGACCTCGACGCCCGACGCCGTCACGACCGGCGCCCTTCGAGGCCGTAGAGGACGCGGCCGCGCCGTCCGCCGAAGGCGCCGATGAGCACGAAAGAGCCGGCGATCGCGACGGCCGAGGTGAACACGGGGAAGGCGACGACGACCTTCGCGAGAACCTCGGGGGTCAAGCCCGGATCGGGCGCGTTGGCCTGCAGCGCGACGAGCCGCGCCAGCAGCGGCGCCGCCTGTCGGGCGTAGTCACGCACGATGGGGAAGGTCAGCGCCAGCGTCGCGACCTGATACACGATGCCGGTCCAGGCCGCCGCGAGCGCGAGCTGACGCCCGCGGCGATCACGCGACAGCATCGCCGCGGCGGCGAACAGCATGAGCAGCGCCACGGGAAGCGAGGCCGCGGCGTTGCCCCGAATCGTGCCCGCGTGCGCGGTCACGACGCGCGCGCCTATGTCGGCGAGCTGCCGCGCGATCTCGTCCTCGGCGGGCGTCATGGCCCGCGCCAGGGGCAGGTGAGTCACGGCGCGCGGATCGCGTAGCGTATCGAGGCTCGAGACGAGCAGCATGCCGCCATACACGAGCGTGATGGCCGAGAGCACCACGAGCCAGGGCGGACGGTGCGCGGGCGCCTTCGCGCGGCGCGGGACCGGCAGCGGGAGCGGCCCCTCGGCGCGCGGCCCGTCGACAGTTCCGCTCTCGCCGCGACGCTCTTCTGACTTCGGCGTGGGTTCGCGCGGGTCGCGCTCGACCATCTAGCCTCCGATCTGGCGCCGCCCCAGGCAGGGCTCGTAGGCCGGCGGCTCGCCGCTGTCTTCGTAGCGCATCTCGTCGCGGTTGATCTGGATCCGCTTGCCGTCGCGCGCCTCCACGCAGCGGGCGTGGGTCCAGTCGGTGAGCACCTCGATCCACTTCGTGAGCTCCGCATCGCGCACGAGCTCGGCCTTCTTCTTCTCGAACTCCGCCATGTCCGGATCCTTGCGCTCCTTGAGGCGCACGATGATCCAGCTCCCCGCGACCTCGAAGGGTCCCGCGAGCGGCGCCGCCGTCGTGAGCGCGAATGCCGCCTTGGCCAGGTCGTTCGAGACGCCGATGCCCTCCACCATGGCGCCCTCG
>DATKFB010000454.1:0-2591 GCA_035544435.1 Polyangia bacterium | reverse complement strand
GGGATTCTAACCGGAGCGCTCACGCAAGTGGCACTTCGTTGGCGGCCATATGGCGTGGAATGGGAGCAGACGATCCGCAAGCCGCAAAGCATCGAGGACGCGTTGAACGGGAACATCGGACCAGGCGTCCGGCCGAAGTCTTGCACCTATGACACCATGGATCCCAGCATGAGCCCTCAATGCGAGTTCGCGGCGACGAGTATCCTCGACCTCATGCCGGGCGCGCTCATCGGGCTCAACCTCGGGCTCGCAGCCGGCCTTCTGGGCGCGTACCTGCCCGACCAGTCGAAGTACGGTCCGACCTGGAGGCGCGTCCTCATGATCGACCTGGCCGTCGGAGCCGGCATGCTGGCGGGCGGGATCGCTGGTTGCGTCGCGAACACCGACGACTGCCTCACGCACGATCCGAGCGCCAGTGCTCGTGCGATCTCGGCCGGTTCTGCGCTCGCCGGAGGCGCGCTCGGGCTCCTGGGCGGCATTCTCCTCACGCGCCACGACGACGACGACGTGCAAACGCCATCAACGATCGCTTCGACGCTCATTCTCATGCCCACGCCCGCGCCCGCCGGAGGTGGATTCCCCGGCTTGAGCGCGATGGCCGCCTTCTAGCTCCTTTTACGGTGACGCCACCCGGGCGTCTGAAGGACACGTCGCGTGGGTGGTGTGCTGCGCCACTACCGCTCGCGGCGCAAGCGGCCGTGGCGCAGATCCCGCTGCGCAGATCCAGCGTCTTCGGAGGAGATGCGGCGCGGTCAGAGCTCGAGGCCGAGGGCGCGGAGCTCAGCTTCGAGGGCGTCGAGCTCGAGGCGCACGCTCTCGGGAGCCGGGCCGCCGGTCACCGCGCGCGCCGCCACGGCGCGCGCCGGATCGAGGGCGTCGAGCAGCTTGGGCGTGAGGTTGGCGTCGATGGCGGCGAGATCGGCGGCGTCGAGGGCACGCAGCGACACGCGGCGCTCCTCGGCGCGCCGCACGAGCTTGCCGACCACTTCGTGCGCCGTGCGAAACGGCATGCCGCCGCGCACGAGCTCCTCGGCGAGATCCGTCGCGCCCAGCGCCGGATCGGCGGCCGCCGCCTGCATGCGCGCCGTATCGAACTCAAGCCCCTCGATGAGGCCGGGCATGACCGCCAGCACTTGCCGCGCCGTCTCGACGGCGTCGTAGAACGGCTCCTGGGTCTCTTGCAGGTCCTTGTTGTAGGCGAGGGCGAGGCCCTTGCTGATGGTCAGCAGCGCGACGACGTCGCCAATGGCGCGCGCGGGCTTGGCGCGCAGCAGCTCGGCGATGTCCGGGTTGCGCTTCTGCGGCATGAGCGAGCTGCCCGAGCAGTAACCCTCTCCGAGGCGCACGAACCCGAACTCAGTCGTCGACCAGAGCACGAGCTCTTCGCCGAGGCGCGACGCGTGGACGCCGAGCAGCGCGCACGCGAAGGCGATCTCCGCCGCGAAGTCGCGGTCGGAGACCGCGTCGAGGCTGTTGTGCGTCGGCCCGTCGAACTCGAGGGCGTCCGCCGTGTGCGCGCGATCGATGGGCAGGCCCGTCGCGGCCAGCGCGCCCGACCCGAGGGGTGATTGCCCCGCGCGCTTCGCGGCGTCGAGCAGGCGCCCGCGATCGCGCCGCAACATCTCCGCGTAGGCGAGGAGGTGGTGCCCGAGCGTCACGACCTGCGCGCGCTGCAGGTGCGTGTACCCCGGCAGCAGCGTGTCCGCGTGCTCGCGGGCGCGCCGCGCCAGCGCGAGGCGCGCGCGGTCGATGGCGGCCACGAGCTCGATGGCCGAGCGGCGCGCGTAAAGACGCAGGTCGGTCGCCACCTGGTCGTTGCGGCTGCGGGCGGTGTGCAGCCGGCGGGCCGGCTCGCCCACGAGCTCGATGAGCCGCGACTCGACGTTCATGTGGACGTCCTCGAGCGCCGCGTCCAGCTGGCGCTCGCCGCGCTCGAATTCGCCGGCGACCTGATCCAGGCCCGTCGCGATCGCCTGGGCGTCGGTCGCGCTGATGAGCCCCACCGACGCCAGCATGCGCGCGTGCGCCTGGCTGCCGCGCACGTCGTCCCGCAGTAAGCGCCGATCGAAGTCGATCGAAGCGTTCAGGGCCGCCGCGGCCGGGTCCATCGCGCCCGAGAACCGCGCACCGCGTCCACCGCTCGGGCCTTGGGGCTGGCCCTTGGTCGGGGACTTGGAGGACATGCGCGATTTTCTACCATCGATGGTCGATCAAGATTCGAACAAGAAGAAGTTACACGTCGAAACGTGCGTTTCTCCGTCGACCACGCTACGATAATTCCACGGGCGACCGTGACCGGCTGGCCCAACAAAGGAGGACAAGAACGCATGAGTAAACGCACCCACCTGAACGGTACGATTTCTCACCGCACTCTGCCCCGTTTCGGTGCCAAGGAACCCGAACGGAGTTAGCCCTCCGGAGCCCGCGGGGGCTCCCAATTCGACAGGGTTTTCGAGCTCGTAGCACCCGAAACCGGCCCGGCGGCGAAGCTCGCGCCAAAAGGCCATAAATCGGGCGGCGCCCCGGGGCGCTAGCTCAGACCAGCCCAGTAGCGGCACCAAACCACAAACGCGCCGGAGAGGTCTCGAACC
>DATKFB010000453.1:0-2976 GCA_035544435.1 Polyangia bacterium | reverse complement strand
TTTGCCACCGCGCTCGCGAACCAATAGTCACCCGTCTCGACCACAACCGACCCGGGAGCGTCTGAGCCAATGAGAAGAGCCGCATCGTCGACGCGTTTACGAATCGTTCTGGCAGTTCTCGCGGTGGTCGCAGTGGGTTGGTCGGGGTCGGCCGCGGCAGAGAAAAAGCGGGTGGGCGTCCCGAAGTTCGATGGGCCTCAGGAGGGGGTCATCCGCAAGGCCGTCATGCACGCGCTCAAGAGCGGCGGCTACGAGGTCGTCGGCTCCCGAGAGATCGACGCCGCGGCCAAGAGCGCCGGGGCCGAGCTCGACGCCAACGACGGGTTCAAGACGGTCGCCAAGGAGCTCGCGATCTCCGCGTTCGTCACGGGCGAGGTCGGGAAGAAGAAGGCCAAGCTCACTGTGCGCACGGGCTCCGACGGCTCCGTGACCGGCGAGGGCTCCTTCGCGGGCGCGAATCCGAGGAAGATCGCCGCCGAGGTGCGCGACGGCTTCGAGCGGCGCCTCGGATCGGCGGTCGACCGCGGGCACGCGCCGGCGGGCGCCAAGAAGCCGCAGGCTCCAGCGCCCGAGCCGGAGGTCGCGGAGGATGACAAGGACGAGGGCGGCGCGACCGAGGGTGGCGACGAGGGCGACAAGGCGCCCAAGGCCGAGACCAAGGGCAAGAAGGGTAAGGAGGCCGAGAGCGAAGAGGCGCCGCCCGCGAGCTCGAGCAAGGAGCCCGAGGAGACCGTCGCCAAGAAGGCGCCGAGCGAGCCCGAGGGCGAGGCGGCCGCCGTGGGTCCGCGCGCCCTGGACATCGGCATCGGCTTCGGCGGCTTCAGCCGCAGTCTCTCGTACAACCAGGACATCTACGGAACGCTGCGCCAGTACAAGCTGGCGCTCGGGCCTGCCGCCGTCGTCTCGGTGCTCCTGTTCCCGGGCGCGTTCGCCGTCGGGGGCGTCGCGGCGAACATCGGGATCGAGGCCAACATCGAGCAGGCGTTCGGCGTGACCTCGACCGTGCCCGTGAGCACGACCTTCATGAACGGCGCCACCTTCGGCACCATCGTCCACGACTACTACGTCGGCGGGCGCTTCCGCTTCGTCTTGGCGGGCGGTCACGAGCTCGCGGTGACCGCGGGCGGCGGCGAGCACGCCTTCTCGTTCCGCGACGGCCCAGCGGCGACCGATATCCGCGCCAACCTCAACATCCCCGACACGATCTACCGTTACGTCCGCGGCGGCGTCGTGGGGCGCTTCGAGCTGCCTTCGGGTGTGACGCTGGGCCTGGGCGGCGCCTATCGTTACATCCTCAACAAGGCCGGACAGATCTCGACTGGGCCGGTGATCAACAACGGAATGGTCCAGATCCAGGGCTTCTTCCCCTACCTCGCCGTGGCCGGCATCGACGTTGATGCCACGCTCGGGTATCACGTCACGCCGTCGATCGAGGCTCGCGTCGGCGTCAACCTGCGGCGGTACTTCTACGCCATGAACTCGTCGCCGACCATGTGCGCCCAGGGTTGCGACTTCCTGCCCAACGGCGTGCAGGTCAATCAGGTCGCGGGCGGCGCCATCGATCAGTACATCGGCTTTAACATCGGCGCCGCTTACATCTTTGGCGGCGTCGTCCCCAGCGCCTCGTCGAGCAGCGAGGAGCCCGCCTCCGAAGAGGCGCCCGCGCCCAAGAAGCATAAGAAAAAGAAGAAGCACTCCGAGGACGAAGACGAGGACGACAAGGGTGACGGCGACAAGAAAGGTTCCTCGGAGGAGTGAGCGTGCCGTCGTCGCCCGCGGCGGCGACGTAGCCGGCGCCGCGCGCCCCCGCGCGATCATTCACCTCGACATGGACGCGTTCTACGCGTCAGTCGAGCAGCGCGACGACCCGAAGCTGCGCGGGCGGCCCGTCATCGTGGGTGGGCACGCGGGACGGGGCGTCGTTCTGGCGGCGTCGTACGAGGTACGGCCCGTCGGCGTGCGGAGCGCAATGCCCATGGCGCGCGCGCTGCGGCTCGCGCCGGACGCCATCGTCGTGCCGCCGCGCATGCGGGCCTACGCCGACGCGAGCGAGCGCGTCTTCGACATCCTTTGCTCCGTGACGCCGCTCGTGGAGGCGCTGTCGCTCGACGAGGCCTTCCTCGACGTCACGGACTCGGCGCGGCTCTTCGGAGCGGCGGCCGAGATCGCGCTGCTGCTACGACGGCGCATCGCCGAGGAGCTAGCCCTGCCCGCCTCGGCAGGCATCGCCGACGTGAAGTTCGTCGCGAAGATAGCCTCCGACCTCGCGAAGCCGAACGGCCAGCGCGAGGTCCCTCCCGGCGCGAGCGCGGCGTTCCTCGCCCCGCTCGGCATCGGCCGCCTGTGGGGCGTCGGCCCCAAGACCGAGGCTCGGCTCAAGCTCCTCGGCTTCGCGACGATCGGCGATCTCGCGCGCGCCGCGCCCGACTACCTCGAACGCAAGCTGGGCGCCGCCGCGGGCGCGCACCTTGCGGCCTTGAGCCGCGGCGTCGACCCGCGCGGCGTCCTGCCCGACCGCGAGGCCAAGAGCATCGGCGCCGAGGACACCTTCGAGGCCGATCTCGAGGGCGCCGAGGCGCTGCGGCCGCACCTGCACGCGCAGGCCCTCCGGGTCGGACGCCGGCTGCGGCGCGCCGGCGTCCGCGCACGCGGCGTCCAGCTCAAGCTCAAGCTCACCGACTTCACGCTCGTGACCCGCCAGGCGACGTTCGAGGCGCCCACGGACGACGGGCAGAGCCTCTATCGCGCGGCCGCCGACCTGCTGGACAGGAACCTGCCGGCGCAGGCCGTGCGGCTCACGGGCGTCTCGGCGCACGGGCTCGAGCCGACGCAGGCCGTGCAGACATCGCTGCTCGAGCCGGGGCCGTCACCGCGCGACGTCCTCAACCGCGCGCTCGACGCCATCAACACGCGCTACGGCACGCGCGCCCTGACGACCGCGGATCTCACCGACGCGGAGGGGGAGCGCGGCGACTG
>DATKFB010000452.1:0-3518 GCA_035544435.1 Polyangia bacterium | reverse complement strand
CCGGTAGCGAGGCGGCTAAAATGGAGAGCGCATGGACCTGGACCTGACCGCCGAGCAGACGCTGCTGCGCGACACGGCGCGCGACCTCGCCGCCAAGGAGATCCTGCCGCGCGCCGCCGAGATCGATCGCGCGCATGAGTTTCCCCGCGCGCTCGTGAGCCGTCTCGGGGCGCTCGGCCTGCTGGGCGTCATGGTGCCCGAGAAGTGGGGCGGCGCGGGCATGGACGCCGTGAGCTATGCGCTCGCGCTCGAGGAGATTTCGCGCGCCTGCGCCTCGGTGGGCGTCATCATGTCGGTGCAGAACTCGCTCGTGTGCGCGCCCATCGTGACGTCAGGCACCGACGCGCAGCGCGCGCGCTGGCTGCCCGGCCTCGCGGTGGGCGAGACCATCGGCTGCTTCGGGCTCTCCGAGCCCGAGGCGGGCTCCGACGCGGCGGCGCAGCGCACGGCGGCCGTCAAGAGCGGCGCAGGGTGGGTGCTGAACGGCACGAAGAACTTCATCACGAATGCGCCCGCGGCCGACGTCATCCTCGTCGCCGCCAAGACGGACCCCAGCCAGGGCACGAAGGGCATTTCGATCTTCATCGTTCCGACCGACACGCCCGGCGTGAAGATCGGCAAGCCCGACGACAAGCTCGGTATCCGCGGCGCCGTGTCGGCGCAGGTCTTTCTCGCCGACGCCACCGTGGGCCTGGACGCGCTCCTCGGCGCCGAGGGAGAGGGCTTCAAGATCGCGATGCGCGCGCTCGACGGCGGGCGCATCGGGATCGCGGCGCAGGCCGTGGGCATCGCGCGGGCGGCCTTCGAAGACGCCGTGCGCTACGCGCAGGAGCGCAAGACCTTCGGCCAGCCGATCGCGCATCACCAGGCCATCCAATTCAAGCTCGCCGACATGTCGACGGAGATCGAGGCGGCGCGCCTCCTGCTCTGGCGGGCCGCCGCGAAGAAGGACACCGGCGCGCGCTACACGCGCGAGGCAGCCATGGCGAAGCTCTTCGCCTCCGAGGTCGCGAACCGGGCCGCCAAGGAGGCCGTGCAGGTCTTCGGCGGCTACGGTTACCTCGCCGATTTTCCCGCGGAGCGGCACTTCCGTGACGCCAAGATCACGGAGATTTACGAGGGCACGAGCGAGATCCAGCGCCTCGTGATCGCTTCGTCCTTGCTCAAGGACTGACGGCGGGGCTATTTTGCGGGCGACGTCGGGTTGGACGTCGACCTTTCCAAGGGGGCTCGATGAGACCTACCGTGACGGTGACCCGCAAGCTCACCCGGATGACGACCCGCACGACACTCGGCGCGCAGCTCGCGGCCCTCGGACTTTGTTGCGCGTGGCTCGCGCTGCCGTCCGGTTGTGCCGAGGAGACCGTCACGGGCGAGCAGCGCGTGCACATCGTGAGGAACAGCGACGCGCCGGCCGAGGTGGGCGGCATCTCGCCGGACAAGCAAGCCGACATCCAGCTCATGCTCCAGCAGCGCGAGCCCTCGGTGCGCAAGTGCTACAACGACGTGCTGAACGACGGCAGCCACGACCGGACCTTCAAGGGCACGGCGATCGTGCTGATCTCGCTGGCGCCGAGCGGCAAGGACAGCGCCCGCGTCACGGCCGTCAAGAGCATCGGCGGCACGCTCAAGAACGAAGAGGTCAACACCTGCCTCGTTGAGAAGCTCAAGGAGTTCGACTACCCGAACGTCACGAATTCCGGAACGATGGAGTACACGTACAAGTTCGAGCCGGCGTACTAGCGCTTACAATCGACGCGCCGCGCGTCGATTATGGGGCTGATACGGCGCGACGAACGAATTTAGGCGTAGCGGGAACCTCATGTAGGCGTTAGTTGTCCGTTTAGCGCGCGCGTGAGTCGGTCGATGGGCGGGGAGAGGGCGCCGCGCGCTCCCGCAAGATGTCGAAGAGCGTCAGAAGACCGATTGTTCCCCTGCTCGCGGCCACGCTCGCGCTCGTGGCCTCGGCCGTGGCGGGGTGCGCGACCGACGAAGAGGCGCGTCGCGCCGCCGAGGAGCAAGAAAGCATGGCGCGTGCCGCGCATGGCGATCCGGCGGCGGCCTCCGCGCCCGCGTCGCACAAGTCGGCGCCGCGCATGCAGATCGAGGGCACCTTCGGCGTTGTCGAGACGGTCGACGTCGAGGAGGCGCTGGAGGCGCGCTTCGACGACGTGCGCGCCTGTTACGCGCGCGCCGGCAAGGCGCAGGAGTACGCGGGCGGTCGGGTGCTCCTGCGCTTCCTCGTGGGCGGCGACGGGCATCCCCAGGACGTGTGGGTCATCTCGTCAAGCCTCGGGAACTACTCGGTCGAGCGCTGCCTCGTCGAGGTCGGGCGCAGCGTGGTGTTCCGCGCGCCCGCCGGCCGCAAGCCCACGACTTTCGAGTACCCCGTCGAGTTCCGCTCGACGAACGCCGCCACCGTGCTCGACGTCGACGGCCCCAAGATCCAGCGCGACGTCTCGACGTTCATGCCGCAGCTCGCGGCGTGCGGGCAGCTTGCGAAGGCGCCCGTCGTCGCCATCATGTACATCGAGCCGAGCGGGTTCCCGGGCTCGGTCGGGCTCGCGACCGACGTCGCGCTCGACGAGGACGCGGGAGACTGCGTCGTTCAGACGATCCAGCGCTGGCGGATGTCCGCCGTGCTCCCGGCCCACGTGTTGCGCGCGAGCTTCCGCATCCCCGCGGTCATCGCGAGCGCGGACTCTGGGCGGCACGCAGTCTCGAGTGCTTCCGTCCGTAGAAGGCGTAGATAAACAGGCCCGCGACGAGCCAGACGCCGAGCCGCAGCCAGTTCGCGATGCCGAGGCCGAAGATCATCGACCCGCACACGATGATGCCGAGGATCGGGAAGAGCGGCACGAGCGGGGCGCGAAAGTCGCGCGGCAGATCGGGCCGGCGCACGCGCAAGATCCAGACGCCCGCGCACACGAGGATGAACGCGAACAGCGTGCCGATGCTCGTCATGTCGCCCACGATGTCGCCGGGCACGAACGCCGCGAAGGCGCCCACGAAGACCAGAAAGATGAGGTTGGTCTTCCAAGGCGTGCCGTAGCGCGGGTGGATGTCGGAGAAGATCTTGGGCATGAGCCCGTCGTGCGACAGCGTGAAGAACACGCGCGACTGGCCGAGCAGCATGACGAGGATCACCGACGAGAACCCGGCGAGGATCGCGACGGTCACGAACTTCGCGAGCCAGCCGTAGCCGGGCATGTACGTTGTGATGGCGTAGACGACGGACGCCTCCTTGCCCTGCGTGCGGAAGTCCTGCACCGAGGCGATACCCGTGAGGACGTGCGCGAAGAGGATGTAGAGGACCGTGCAGATCGCGAGCGAGCCGAGGATCCCGATGGGCATGTCCCTCTTGGGGTTCTTCGCTTCCTGCGCTGCCGTGGAGACGGCGTCGAAGCCGATGAACGCGAAGAAGACGATCCCGGCGGCGCCGAGGATCCCCATCGTCCCGCCGTAGGCGTGCACGACGCCCTGCTTGTCGGCGTACTGGGTGGGCGATGGGGAAGATC
>DATKFB010000451.1:0-12862 GCA_035544435.1 Polyangia bacterium | reverse complement strand
TCTTTCCGCGCGTCTCGACCGATCGAGCGAGAACCGATCGTCAGTCGACGAACGCATTGCAATTAATCCGTGTGTGGCGTTGCCCCAACCGACAAAGGAGACCCCGATGAAGCTGAAACAAGAATGTCACGGACCGAGACGACGGCTGCGCAGCCGCGCGCTCCTCGGCTCACTCGCGCTCGCATCGGCGAGCCTCGGCGCTTGCGGTGACAATAACGGCGAAGATAGCGCCGAGCTGCAGGCCATCCTCCAGGACGGCGAGCTCACGCAGGTCATGAGCAGCGCGCTCATGGCGGCGCCAGCCCCCCCGCCAAGCCCAGGCCCGGCAGGCACAGCCGGCGCTGGAATGGGCGCCGGCGGCGCGACGGGCCTCACCGGCGTCGCCGGGAAGGGTCCCCCGCCCACGGGCGCCGCGGGAGTTGGGGGTGGCGCGGCCGGGACCGGCATGGGCGGACCGGGCCCGACCCGTAGCTTTCCCGGCCAGGCCCAGGGCTTTTGGCGCTTCGACGACTGCAACATGAGCCGCACCGAGCTCGCTGACAGCACCTTCGTGGGCAACCACACGGCGTTCCGCTCGGTGACGGCCTTCTGCCGTCCGGGCATCTTGAATTCGGGCATCGGCTTCGACGAGAACGACGACGTCGTCATCGTGCCTGACCAGCCGAACTTCACGTTCTCCGAGGGCTTCACCGTCGCGGCCTGGGTGAAGCCGACGGCGCTCGGCGGCGTCCGCACGATCTTCCGGAAACGTCAGGACGGCACGAGCACGTTCGTGCTCGCCGAGAACGGCAAGAACTTCCAGATCGTCATCAGCCTCGCCAATGGCAAGGCGGCCGACGTTCAGGCCAAGGCGACGCTCGACAAGTTCACGCACGTCGCCGCGACCTACGACGGCATCTTCCTCAAGCTGTACCTCGACGGGACGGAGGCCGCCTCGAAGCGCGTCGTGGGCCGGCTCCGCGACGGCGTGGGCCCGCTGCTCATGGGCAACGACGCCAGCAATCGCCACATCGACGGCATCATCGACAGCGTAGTTTTCGACACCGGCCCAGCGACTCCCGCCGAGATCGCGAAGCTGACGTGCCTCCCGCAGCCTTCGGTGATGAGCGTGACGCCGGTCGATCCCGCGGCCGTGCCACCGGGAACGCCCGTCAGCTACGACGTGCAGATCACGAACAACTCGTGCGACGACGCGAACTTCAACTTCAACGCGTCCGACTTCGATCCCAACGTCGCGGTGAGCCCGAACTTCGGGAGCGCCTTCGTTCCGGCGGGCAGCACCGCGCACCTGCCGTTCGCCGCGAGCGCCTCACAGGACACCGAGCAGTTCGGGACGTCGCAGATCATCGTGAACGCCCAGCTCTTCTCGTCGAGCTTCGAGCCGTTCAGCCAGATCGTGAACTTCTCGGTCTTCGACAACTCGACGCCGTGCACGGTCAAGCCCCGTCGGGAGCTCGAGATCCGCGACGTCAGCGTCGTCGACGATCCGGTCCGCACGGGCCCGGGCGGCGCGTGGACGTTTGGCAAGCTCATGGAGGACATGGCGCCGACGCCGGCTGACGCGCCCGCGATGGTCGAGGCGATGCTCTCGTCGTTCCTCAGCCAGCAGACGGTCAACGGCTTCACGCTGCCCCCGCGCGGGGGCGCCCAGCAGGTTCTGGACAGCCTGCGGGGTCCGGACGGGAAGCTCGATCTCTCGCAGCAGGCGTTCCGCCTGCTCGCGATCGTCAACCGCATCGACCTCAACGACGTCTCGGCGTCCACGGCCGGCGAGGGTCGCTTCGTGTTCGGCTTCGCGCCGTTCGGTCAGACGCTGCAGGCGACGCTGATCATCGAGTACAGCATCCCCGCGGCCTCGCAGGCGGAGATCGTCGACCTCGCAAACGCGTGGCACGCCCTCCGCGCGCTCACGATCCCGTCCGAGGAGTTCAACGCGGCCCTGCAGAAGGTCACGGAGCGCTTCACGGCGCGCAACGCGGCGCCGGGACGAACGAACGGGAGCGCCCTCGGGCAGATCCGCACGAACGATTTCTTCACGCTCAGCCCCTTCGCGTGGGAGTTCCGTGAGTTCCACCTCGACGCCACGAGCGGCATGCTCGTGCCCGCGCCGATGGCACTGACGCCGGATCGGAGCTTCAACCTCTCCGATCGACTCGGGCGGTTCGTCCTCGCCAACGAGCCGGAGATCCTCGCCGAGAAGCACACCGTGCCGCTGACGTTCGAAGGCATGCCGTTCCAGGGCGGCAACGTCGACGCCTCGGACTTCTTCACGTGGCAGATGCCGGGGGCGAGCCCCGAGACGCGTCATCGTTTCGCGCGCAACACCTGCAACGGGTGCCACACGCAGAGCGAGACGGGGGCGGCCTTTTTCCAGGTCAATCCGCGCTTCCCGTTCCAGGAGTCGCAGCTGTCGGGGTTCCTGCTCGGCGCGGATGTGACCGACTCCTCGGCCGGCGTGATCCGCCACTTCCACGAGCTCGACCGGCGCGGGCGCATCTTGCACGACTTCGTCTGCCCGGATGAGATGCTCCCGCCCCTACCGCCCGCGACGACGCCGCTCGGCGGCCAGGCCGATGGCGGCTTCCCGCCGCCGCCGCCGCCGCCGCCGCTGCCGCCGCCGCCGCCGCCGCTTGACGGTGGCTTCACGGGCACCGCGGGGGCGATCGGCGGCCGAGACGCCGGTAGTTCGACGGGCGCCGCGGGTGCGCCTGGGAAGTAGACGCGGCCACCGCGCTGGAGCTCGGGGCTACGTCGCCTGGATGACGATGCAGTAAGCTGCGTCGCGATGGCGACCAAGGTCTATCACTATCCGAGCTGCTCGACGTGCCGAAAGGCGCTCAAGTGGCTCACCGCGCGCGGCGTCGCATACGATGCGGTCGACATCGTCGCGAAGCCGCCGAAGAAGTCCGAGCTTCAACGGGCCCTCGCGAGCGGGCTGCCCGTCAGGAAGCTCTTCAACACCTCCGGTCAGTCCTACCGCGAAGGCGGCTGGGGCCAGAAGATCGGAGGGATCGGCGAGGCGAAGGCGCTAGCCGCCCTCGTGGCGGATGGCAAGCTCATCAAGCGGCCCTTCGTGCTGACGGACGAGCGGGTCCTCGTCGGGTTCGACGAAGAGGCGTACGCGGCGGCATTTGCCAGGTGAACGACCGCGCTCTAGCGCGTCGCTCCGCAGGCGAGGGCACTTCAGCGCGTCCCATCGTCCTCCGGCAGCACATACTGCGCTCCCGCACCCGGCTGCTCCATCAAGGGGTTGTTCGCGATCGACCAGATCCCGGCGGCGGTGAGGAGCGCGCCGATGCCCAGGGTGATCTCGCCGGCGAGTGTCAGGCCGTGCCTGTCCGTCGCCAGGCCGACCGGCAACAAGGCGGCGCCCGTGGCGAACGAGCTGCCGCCGAAGGTCGCGCCCAAGACACCGAGGGCGAAGCCGGCGCCACCCGACCGGCGCCAGCCGAGCGCGCGGCGGTAGACGCTTGGGCTCGGGGATGCAATCACGCTGGCCAGCTCGACGCCGCCCGAGCCGCGCATCGGAAAGGCGAGCGTGTGCCGGCCCAGCTTCAGGTCTAGGACGCAGGGCGAGGTGCAGACCGACTGTACCTCGAGCGTCTCCGTCTCGATCTCCTGATCATTCACCTCCTCGTTGACCGTGATTCGCTTCACGACGCGCACGTCGGCGGGTCCGTCCACGACGTCGACGTAGATGCGGCCGTACCCGGGAGGCACGGGGAGGCCCCCGCGCTGCGGCGCCGCTGGGCCGGGCGTGGCGACGGGCGGAAGCGTGTGAATGCAACCAGCGGCGGTGAGCGCCAGCGCGTGGATGAGCAGAGTGGAGCGTGTGATCACGATGACCCGATCATGAGGTCAGTATGAAGGAGTCGCCAGGGCGCACGCGGTTAGCGCGACCCGCCGGTGTGGAAGCCGATCGAGACGAACTGCGTGACCGAAAACTGGTTCCGGTCGCCGGGATCGTCTACGATCGAGGGGGAGTAGCTGTACTCGAGGAGCAGCGCGAGACCGCTCGCGCGCCGGAGCTCGACGCCGGCGTGCAGGCCGAGCAGGCCGTCGCCCGTGCCCGAGCGCGGGGCGTTGCTCGCGCCCGGGTCGCCGTAGCCAAAGATCCAGTACGCGCCGTTGCCGACCGCCGCGTAGGGCGTCAGCCTGGGGGCGATGTCGTGGCTCGCGCTGAGCGTGATCGGGACGCTGAGGATCGTGTGCGGGCCGAACTCGTAGGCGACCCCCGCGCCGCCTGAGATCGTTAGCGCCGTGCGGCGCGCGCGCGGCAGCACGTTCCACTTCACGTCGCCGAGGATGCCCGGACCGAAGAACGCGCGCGCGCCCAAGGCGACCTGCTCGGTGGCGCCGTGGCGGATCATCGACGAGCGGGACGCCCTGGTCGACGAACCCACGATCTAGCAAGCCTCGTTTCCGTCGCATGCCACTGGTGCGAAGAAGGATGGGCGCGCGGCGCGAGCAGACCGGCTCGCTTTCACACCGTTATGGAACGCTCACTCGGCCGAGTCGTTTGACTTCGGCCGCGTGCGGATCGTTCGGGCGCAGCGCGAGGAAGCCCGCCACGCGCCGCGCGACCTCGTCGCGCTTCCCCTTCGCGGCCAGCGCCTCAATCGCGACGACCTCGGTGTCAGCCGCGAGCTCGCCCTCGGGGAAATCGTACCGATAGCGATCGATGAGTCGCAGGGCTGTGTCGGGATCGCCCGCCGCCGCTGCCTTGCGTGCGGCGTCGAGCATGGCGACCTCCGCCGCCAGCGACGAAGGCTCGGAGGCGCCGCTCGCCTCGCGCGGCCGTGGGGGCCGCACCGTCCGCCGACGCTCATCGAGCGGCGCGCGGGTGGGCCCGTCGTCCGGCTCGGCCAATGCGACGCGGGCGCGGTTCGGGCCCTCCTCGAGCCGCTCGCCCGATGCGCCCACCGAGACGATCGCTTCGCTCGCAGGGCGCCAGGCCCGCTCGCTTCGGTAGCGCCACATGAAGCCCGTCGCGACGACGCCGCCTCCAACCGCTCCGAGCAGGAGCCACCTCGTCGCGGCGCCGTACCCCGAACGCACCACGGCCGTCACCTCCGGACCGGTGGCGCCCCGAGGCGCCGCCGAGCCGTCGATGCCGGGCAGGCCCCCGGCCACCCCCGCGAGCCTGCCCGCGAACGCAGACCACGCCTCGTTCGCGCGCGCCTCGGGCAGCTCGTCCGCGCGCGCAGAATCAATGAGCGCGCGCTCGAACTCCTCGTCTGATGGTTGCGATCGTTGGCCGGTCCCGTGCCTCGTACCTGACGACATCAGGGCTCCCTTCCTTGGGTGAAGGCCGCTCGCGCGCGTTTCGCGACGGCCGAAAACTCCTCGCGCGCCCGACGGAGACGCGAGCTCGCCGTCCCGAGCGGGATCTCGTGCAGCGCCGCGATGTCGCGCACCTCGAGCCCCTCGAGCTCGAAGAGCACGAACACGACGCGCAGCTCCAGCGGCATCCGTTCGAGCACCCACTCGAGCAGTTGGCGTGCCCGGCGCTGCTCGAGCTGCTCCTCGGGCGACGGCGCCTCGTCGACGAGGCGCGCGAGAGCGTCGAGATCGGCGAGCGGCGGCGACGACCGTTCTCGGCGCAGCTCGCCGGACGCGACACGGAGCGCGACGCCGTACAAAAAGGACGCCTCGCGGCCCGGCACGATGTCGTCGAGGCGACGGGCCGCCACCCAGAAGACCTCCTGGACCGCGTCGTCGAGCTGCGCGGGTCGCACGCCAATGCGGCGCAGCAGCCGCCAGACGGTGGCGTAGTGCGCGCGGAAGAGCCCAGGCAAATCGACGGGCTTCGCGACGGGCGCGCCGGGGCGGTCCTGCCGGGAGAAGCGCGTCGTGGCCATCAGAAGTGAAAACCTATCCCACCGACGGCGTATCCGCTGAGCCCCAAATCTCGCGAGCGGAAGATCTCGCTGCCGTCCGCGCGTTCCGCCGTGATCGGGCTGCTGATGGCGACGTCACTCCCGAGCCTGAGATTGAGATGGACGTGCCGCGAGAAGTTGTATTGAAGGTCGACGTTGATCCCGGCCGTTCCGAAGCCGACCTTTTTCGACAGCGTCTTCCCGGCCACGACGTCCTGGGTGTCGAAGGTCATCGTTCCGCCGGCGTACTCCGCGCAGAGGAGCAGGATGAGCCCGCGCGTGTCGTAGTACGGCGACCGGCAGAGATCGATGCCATATCCGACTCCGGCAACGTGGGTCGACGTGTTCGCCGTCCGATAGGTGGTCTCTCCGAGAAGGCTCACACGCACACGGGTGACGAGGCCCACGAGGTGGTGGCGGCCGTCCGGGGGCGTGATGAAGTGCGCCGTCGACAACGAAAGGTCGTAGCGCGGAAGGGTTAATCCCGGGATCAGGCCGAAGACCACACCCGCCGAGACCGAGGCGGTCGACGTGTAGCCCACGTCGACCTGCCCGGCGGCGACCCGAATGCTCTCGGTCGCCGGGCCGACGACCTTGCCGTACAGGCGCGTGTCCTCGGTGATGCCGCCGGGCGGCGCGGGCGGAGGCGCCGCGACGTCGGACCGTGGGACGGCTGCGTCACCTTGGGCCTCGTCAATCGTCGATGCGATCAGCGTCCCCGGCGGTCGGCGCAGCGCGATCGCCGTCACGACCGCGAGGCCGTCGACGACGTCGCCGCAGCGTTCGGCGTGCACGTCCCGCGAGTCCGAAGCGCCGTCGCGCGCGCGCACCTGGAGGGAGCCGTGGAAGCTCGAGCCGACCTTGCGGATCGAGATCTCTAAGGAACGGTCCCCGCCATCCGAACGCAGCGAATCGAAGCGTCCGCCGCGCGCCTCGACGGCCGCCACGAATTCGGCCTCCGCGGGGCACTCGCTCGGCGACTGAAACGAGAGCCCCGTGACCGTCGCCGCCCGCGCGGGCCCAACCAGAGTCGCGAGCACCACCATTGCCGCCACGAAACCGAAACGAAGACCTTCCATGACTGATTAATGGCGATCCGCCGCCGCCACGATCATGAAATCGACCACGGAGTCGGGCGAGCCTGCCTTGGGCCCTGAGTCAAGGCGCGGATCCCGCGACACCACACGCCCACAAGACCTCAACGTCCTCGGTCAGGCTTCTCGGCCGCTCGGTAGTAGTGGGTCAATCCTGAATTCCGCCACTGGCCCGAATAGACAAGCGCGCGCCTATCCGATAATGTCGGCACCCGCGTTCTTCCTAGGTCTAAGCGCGGGTCGCGAGAGGGGACGCGTGAGCGACAGGGCACGGGCCAGCAACGATTCGGCGCGATTGGCGCTGACTCTTGGGATCGTCACGCCCTCTAACGAGACCTCCCACTTGGTCCGAAGTGGCAGCGGCGTCGTCGCGATCTTCGTCGGGTTCTTCATCGTCGCCGTCGTCGCGGGTGGCCTCCTCGTCGCGCGACAAAGGGAGCGCCTGCGTCGAAGGGCCCTGGGATTCGTCAGCTCGGTCGCCGAATACCGCTCGTCCCTGCTCGAGCCCTGGCTCCTCGAACGCACGGGTGACGCGCTGGTCGCGGGACACGATCAAATTCTGGCGCGGGCCCTCGAGGCGGTGCCAGACGGAGCGAGCGCCGACCGGACGCAAGAGGCGGCGGCACGCCTCGCGGTCATCGCGAAGGCCTACGGCTACACGACCATCGTCGCGCTAGATGCCGACGGCCGGCGTCGCTTCGCGTTCGGCCCCGTCGGCCCGAGCGACGCGCTGGCGTGGCGGGGAGCGATCCGCGCCGCGGTGAGCACGCGGACGACCCAGATCATCGGACTGCGCGGGCAGGGCGCGGCGGTCCCGGGCCTGACGTTCGACGTAGTCGCGCCCATCGTGTTCGAAGGACGGGGCAGCGAGACGGTCGCGGGAGCTGTCGTGCTGCGCTCCGACCCGAGCGCCCCAGGAGGCTATGTCACGAGGCGCGTGCTCGACGACATCCTGGGCATCGCGCCGGGAGCGAGCCCATCGGGCGAGCTCTCGCTCATCGTGGGCACCGGGCCGGACGCCCTCTTCGTGCACCCCAAACGCAAGGAAGCCGACGGCGCCTGGATCACGCGGAGCCCGTCGTCGACGAGCCGCACGGCAGAGGCACTCCTCGCGCGCGGCGCGACCGATCTCTCGGGTGCGATCGACGAGACCGGCGCGCCCGTCCTCGTCGTCGTTAAGGACCTACCCAAGTTCGGAGCGAAGCTCATCGGGCAGATCGAGACGAACGAGCTCGTCGGCGAGGGCGCGCTGGCCCTGTGGCTCACGGTGTCGCTGCTCGGCGGCCTCTTCCTCGCGGTGGCGCTTCTCGCCCGCGCCGGGTGGACGCGCCGCGCGCGGGCGGCGCTCCGGGCGAACGAGGAGAAGTTTAAGGTCATCTTTGAGACGATGCTGGACGGGTACGCCCTTTCGACGATCGAGGGCACGATCCTGCTCGTTAACCCGGCGATGGTGCGGATGCTGGGATACGCTCGTGAGAGTGACCTCCTCGGCAAGAACATGCCGAACGACGTCTTCGCCGACGCCGAGGAACGGCATCGGCTCCGCGAGCAGCTCCTCACAGGAGGCCAGGTTCAAGGCTACAAGGCGACGTTCAAGCGGGCCGACGGCAGCCCCGTCATCGTCGAGGGCAACGTGCGGCTCATCCGCGGCGAGGACGGCACGCCCCTCGCCGTCGAGGGCGTCGTACGAGATATGACCGCCCACTATCAGATCCGGTCGGACCTCATCGCCGCGCGCGAGGCCGCCGTCACGGCGGCGCGGGTGAAGTCGCAGTTCCTCGCCAACATGAGTCATGAGATCCGCACGCCCCTCAACGCCATCGTGGGCCTCGGTCACCTTCTGCTCCGCGCCGACCTCCCGGCGCGGGAGCGTACCTACGTCAGCCAGATCCGGTCGTCGGCGCGCATGCTCCTCGGCACGGTCGAGGACGTGCTCGACTTTTCGAAGATCGAGGCGGGCCGGCTCGAGCTTGAGCGCATCCCGTTTGCGCTCGATCGGCTCGTCGCGGACGTCGTCGGTGTTTTGTCGGTGCAAGCGGAGGCCAAAGGCGTCACGCTCGCGACGTCGCTCCACTCCGACGTGCCGCGCGCCCTCGTGGGCGATTCGCTCCGCCTCGGCCAGGTACTGACGAATCTGGCCGGGAACGCCCTCAAGTTCACCAACGAGGGCCAGGTCGTGATCGAAATCACGCTCGTCGAGGGCGATCTCGAGGGCGACGGCGTCCGGCTCCGGTTCGCCGTGCACGATACGGGCATCGGTGTCACGCCCGAACAGATCACACGCATCTTCGAGCCCTTCACACAGGGCGACGGGTCGACGACGCGCCAGTACGGCGGCACCGGCCTCGGGCTCTCCATTTGCCGACAGATCGTCGAGGCCATGGGCGGGCGGCTCGAGGCGAGGAGCACACCTGGCCGCGGGAGCACCTTCTTCTTCACCGTCCACCTGCCCATATGCGACGGCGTCGCGGCTCCAGGTTCTTCGCGCGCGCGGCTCGCGGCGCCTCGCGCCGACGGCGCCGTGACGACGCTCGAGGTCCTACGCGGCGTGCGGGTGCTCGTCGCCGAGGACAACGCCATCAACCAAGAGGTCGCGCGGGAGATCCTCCAGGGCGCCGGCCTGGTCGTCACGCTCGTCGACGACGGGCGGGCGGCCGTCGAGCGAGCCGTCACCGACCACGAGATCGAGATCGTGCTCATGGACGTGCAGATGCCGCGACTCGACGGCCTCGCCGCCACGCGAGAGATCCGCTCACACGCCGAGCTCGCGCGCCTGCCCATCATCGCCATGACGGCGTACGCTCTGGCCGCCGAGCGCGACCGCTGCCTCGCCGCGGGGATGAACGACTACGTCGCGAAGCCCTTCGAGCCCGCCGAGCTCTTCGACCTGCTCGCGCGCTGGGTGACACATCGTGAGGGCCCCGACGTCGCCGCGAGAGCGCCCCAAGGGGCCGACAGCGCGCCGTAGCTGTGCGAGCGGCAGCGAGCCACACCCCGTGAGATACAAGGGCCGCTCGCACAATCGAGTGGGTGCGCATCCTCGTTTCCCCGTCCGAGAGGGAGACGGTCACCGTCTGCAGCCGGCGCGAGGCGGCGAAGTGTTCAGGACTTTCGCGGGGTCCGTCTATGGCGGCGCCTCGAAGACATCATTCTTGACGAGGACACGGTCGCCGAAGGCGATCGGAATCCCCGCGCCTCCCAGTCCCTTCTCGTCCGTGAGTCGGGCGGCATGAATGTGGAGGTGCGGCTCGGAGCTGTGCCCGGATTGACCGGCCGACGCGACGGGCTGCCTCGAGACCACGCCCTGTCCCGCGTGTACGCGCAACGAGCCCGACTGAAGATGCGCCAGCAGGACGGTGGCGTCGGTGTTCGCAACAGTCGATCGCGACGTAGTTGCCGGCGGGCGGCCTCACGTCACCGCTCGGGATGGCCGAGGTTGCGACGCCGTCCTGCGCGTATCGAACCCGCCCCGCGCACGGCGAGATGACACTGGTGCCGAAGATGAAGTAACCGGTCGGGTCCGCCGGCAGGAGGCCTTCGGCCCGGCGGTTCGAGGTCGAGAGCTTCGTCAGGTCGAGCGCAAACCTCTGCGCCTTGTTGCCATGATGGTAGTTGAGAAGCCAAGATGCCCCACCTTGCACGACATAGAAGCGACCTCCCCGCAGCGGAAAATCTAGCGGCAGCGCAGACGGCAGCGTTCTTTGCACCCGCGTCGCGATCGCGACGCCCGCTATCGCACACGCGACACCGGCCCGCCCCAAGCGCGCCTTCGCTGCGGCGGCGCCGCAGCCATCGCGGCCGGTGACAAGCCGACGAGCACGATCGAGCCGAGGGTAACGGCCACGACCAAAGCGGAGCGCAGCGTCGTCGAGACCACGTCCCATCGCCCGACGACCGCGCCAAAGGCCACGTAGCTAAGCGCCAGCGCGGCGTAGGTCGCCCGGTCCGCCCTATCGCGGCCTCGAAACCAGCCGCGCACGAACATGCCGAGCGCCAGCATCGGCGACACAGCTTGCTGGACGATCAAGGTCAACCTGAGCGAAAGGGGGTCGTCCATCGGACGAGTCTACGCGCCTCCGATGGTTAGACTCTCGGGCCCCGTGCTCACCGCGATCGTCTGGCACTTGACGGCAAGGACCTCGGGCATCGTGCTCACCATGTCTCTCGAGATGCTCCCGCCGTTCGGCGCGCCTAGCGCGGTGATCGGGCGGGTTGCGGTGGATAGACCAGCGCTCGTGAACCACTCGGGGAAGTCGCGGTGAGTACTTCTCGATCGATCGACCTGACCACCGCGCTAGAAGTAACGCGCAGACGGAGTGCGGGCCGGCGGCGACATCGCGGAACACGGTGGCGGCGCCGCGCGGGAGGGGCGCGATGCGGATGTTGCCCTCCGAAATCGCCGAAACCGCCGCCTGCAGCGCGGCGCCGTCGCGCGCGCTCAGGCTTCCATCGAGCATGTAGACCTGCGCGCCCGCGGCTCGCGCCGCTTGGGGAAAGGTTACCGTCACGTCCGCTCCTTGCGCGGCCAGCTCGACGTCTTGTTGGTGGCGTTCGCAGTCCGCGACTTGAACGGTCGTCACGCGAACATCCATCTCGCGTGCTCGACGGAGACGGGGTGAACAACGCGACGTTTTCGCTCGCCTGCGAGCGCGGCGGTGACATGCGGATGGAGCTGACGACCGACGCGTCCGGAACGCGCGTCGTGAACCTGCGAATCGCGCCGCTCGCAAAGAGGAGCGACCGGGACGCGTGCCGAGGCGGCTGAGGCGCAGCCGCGCCGGACGGCCGAGGTGACCCCGAGACGCGGGAGCATCTCCGCGGCTGGTCTCAGCTGCGGCTCAGATGCGCGGTGATGAATCGGAGCGCGGCCTCTCGCAGGCACTCGAGCTGCGCCTCCTCGTTGTTCCCAGGCGCGAGGTACAGCGCTTCGCCGATCCAGATCTCGACCTGCCCGGGGCGCGGAAATGGCGCGTGCTGCGACCAGAGTCGGGCGACGCCTTTCAACGCCACGGGCACGATCGGCACGCCCGTCGCGACGGCGCTCTTGAAGGCTCCAACCTGGAACGGCCGCAAGCCGTCGTCGTAGGAGAAGGTTCCCTCCGGGAAGATCAGCACGCTGCGACCCGCGCGCAGGGTCTTGACGATTCGTGCGACCGCGGCGCCGCGCGATTCGACGCTGTCGCGGTCGACGGGGATGTGCCCACCGGCGCGCGCGATTCGGGAGAAGAACGGCCAGTCGAGGAGCTCGCGCTTGGTGACGAAGACGAAGTCGTGCTTGAGGGCCGCGAGGAGGAGCGGGATGTCGAGATAGGACGTGTGGTTCGCAACAAACACGCGCGCGGCGCCGGCGGGCGGGAGCTCGGCACCGTGCGCGGCGAACCGGCAGCCGAGACAGGCGAGCATGAACCGGGAGGCCACGCGCTGGAGCGCGATCGCCCGGCGCGGGCTCCTCGCGAAGACGGTCGCCAGCCAAAGCACGATTAAAGCGACCGCGCTGACCGAGGCGCCGCACGCGACGTAAGCCGCCCGGCCGAGCCGTCGAAAGGGAGGCTGGCTCATCAACCCGTTGGATGGTACCTCGCCGGCGGCGAGCGGTCTGCCACCCTCCAACCGAAGGATCTTCGTGGATGATGACGCCCGTGAGCGTGAAACCGCCGGCCTGAGCTGATCATTTCGATTTTCGGAGGTTCGAGCGAAACCCGAATGCCCGGCGGCGCACGCGGCACCTGGTGCGTTGCGGTGTTACGCGTGGCGACGAGGTTGCAGGCGAATTGAGACGACGGGCAAGCAGCCTCGCCCGTCGTCGACTTCGCGGGAGAGGATTCCAGGCCAACGATCGTCGTTCGGAAGACAACAAGGGCGTGATCGGGCGGGTATTGGGCGCGCCCT
>DATKFB010000450.1:0-5009 GCA_035544435.1 Polyangia bacterium | reverse complement strand
CAACCGCTTCACGAAGGAGGACCCGACCTTCCGCGTCCACCGCGACGAGGAGTCGGCCCAGACCATCATCAGCGGCATGGGCGAGCTCCACCTCGAGATCTACATCGAGCGCATGAAGCGGGAGTACGGGTGCGAGGTGATCTCGGGCAAGCCGCAGGTCGCGTACCGCGAGGCCATCGGGCAGCGCGCCGAGTTCAACTACACGCACAAGAAGCAGACGGGCGGCTCGGGCCAGTACGGCAAGGTCGCGGGCTTCATCGAGCCGCTGCCCGCCGAGCACCCGACGGGCTTCGAGTTCGTGGACGACATCACGGGTGGCTCGATCCCGCGCGAGTTCATCCCGGCCTGCGAGAAGGGCTTCAAGGAGGCCGTCAAGAAGGGGCCGCTCATCGGCTTCCCCATCGTGGGCGTGCGCTGCACGATCAACGACGGCGCCTCGCACCCGGTCGACTCGTCGGAGATCGCGTTCCGCACGGCGGCCCTCATGGGCTTTCGCGAGGCCTACATGGGCGCCAAGCCGACGATCCTCGAACCCATCATGCGCGTCGAGGTGCAGTTCCCCGAGGAGTTCCAGGGCGCCGTCATGGGCCAGCTCAACCAGCGCCGCGGCACGATCATCTCGTCCGAGAAGCAAGAGGGCTTCGTGCAGGCCATGGCCGAGGTGCCGCTCAACGACATGTTCGGCTACTCGACCGACCTCCGCTCTGCCACGCAGGGCAAGGGCGAGTTCACGATGGAGTTTCAGAAGTACGCCGAAGTGCCGAAACAACAGCGTGAAGTCATGATGGCGGAGTTCCGCAACAAGAAGGAAAAGTAGGGCGGTTTGAGCACGAGGGTGGACCGTCCGCGCGCGGGGGCGAAGAGCGTCAAGGCGACGGACGGCGGCGCGGGGCGGAAGCCGCCGCTGGCGTCGTCTCGGGCCTTGCGCGCCATTCTCGACGAGCTCGCCGGGGCGCGCGCGACGCTCGACGCCGCGACGGCGGCCTTGCGCGCCGTGGACGCGCGCGTGCGCTCCTGGGACCGCAGCGAAGCGTTCCTCGATCGGCGCGCGCTCGCGTTGCACGACGAGGCGACAACGGCCTTCGCCGAGGCTCTCGACGGTCTGCATGCCTTGCTCGTCCGCCTCGCCGATCGCGGCGACCGGACCTTGGGGCCGGCCTTCTCGTCGCGCCTGCGCGCCGCGGGGACGCGCCGCCTGCGGGCGCGCGTCCACCGCGAGCTGCGGGCGCTGCAGCGGGCGTTCGAGGGCGGCGGCGCGCTGCTCGCACGCACGCTCATTGCGCTCGACACCTGAGCGTACGGCTCAGGATGCCGGCACCGGTGGCGGCGTCTTCGTCGACGCGTCGAGGTAGAAGCGGGAGATGTCGGCCTCATCGAGCAGGCCGACGATCTGGCCCGTCGGATCGACGACGGGGATCTCGCGCAGCTTGTGGCGGAGGAGCGTCTGCGTCGCCGAGCGCAGGTCGTCCTCGGGGCCGACCCGCACCTCGGGCACGACGACGGGGACGCCCGTGACCGACACGGGGCGCATGACCTGCGCGACGCGCGCCGAGCGCAGGAGGTCGAGACTCGGCGTTTGGTGGATGGGCGACTCGCGCTGTGTGGGGACTTGCGCGTGGTACAGCGACTTTTTGCGGAGCGCGACGAAGGCGATGCCCTCGGCGAGCATGAGCGGCACGAGCAGGTCGTAGCTGCCGGCCAGCTCGCAGACGAGCACGAGCGACGACAACGGCGTGTGCGAGATGCCGCCGTAGAACGTCCCCATGGCGACGAGCGCGAACGCGCCGGGATCGACGCGCGGATCGCCCGTGAGCATCTGGGCGGCGCGCCCGAAGGCGCCGCCGAAGAGGCCCCCGATGACGAGCGCGGGCGCGAAGTCGCCGGCGCTGCCGCCCGTGCCGATCGTGAGCGACGACGCGACGATCTTCGACAGACAGAGGAACAGGAGCAGCGCCGCGCCCGACCAGCCCGTGGGCAGCCAAGGCGCGCCCGTGATGGCGACCTGGACGGCGCCGTAGCCGCCGCCGAGCAGCCCCACGCCCTGGCCCGGCTGCGCGAGCCGCCACCCCACGAAGAGGATGATGGGCACGCAGAAGCCGCCGAGCGCCGCCCCGCCGAGCGCGGGCTTGCACCACTCGGGCAGGGGCAGGCGGGCCGAGGCGCGCTGCACCGTGCGCAGCGACGTCAGGAAGGCCGAGGCCAGCATCGTCACGAAGATCGCGAGGACGCCGTAGAGCCAGAGGTGCTTGATGACGAACGGGAAGCGCCCCGGATGTGCGAACAGCGTCGACTCGCCGAAGATCGAGATGACGACCGAGTAGGCCGTGACGCTCGCGAGGACGGCGGGGATGAGCGCGTCGGACTCGAAGTCGTCGCGGTAGAGCACCTCGACCGCGAGGAGCGCCGCGCCGAGCGGCGTGCGGAAGACGGCGGCGATGCCGGCCGCGACGCCGGCCACCGTGAGGATGCGCCGCTCCGAGGGCGTGACGTTCAGGACGCGGCCCACCCACGAGCCGAGCGCGCCCCCGATCTGCATCGTCGGTCCCTCGCGTCCGCCCGCGCCGCCTGTGCCGAGCGTGAACAGCGACGCGAGCAGCTTGACGCCCGCGACGCGCCGACGGATGACGCCACCTTTGCGGTGAAATGCGTCGATCATGGCGTCGCCGCCGCCCCCGCGCGTCTCGGGCGCGAGCTGCGAGATGAGCCCGCTCGCGAGCGCGCCCGCCGTCGGCAGAAACAGGAGCAGCCACCAGCGGAAGGGCCGCCCCGCGTCGAGCTCGCGCATGAACGTCTCGCCGCTCGCGCGCAGGATGCGATATCCGCCCAGGTACTCGAGGAGAAAGCGCTGCACGATCTCGAGCGCCGCGAAGAACGCCGCGCCCATGAGCCCCGCGACGATGCCCACGAGCGCCGCGTGCAAGAGCGTGCGCCCGACGATGCGCAGGTCGACGGGGGTGGCCTCCCGGAGGATCGTCGTCAAGAGCTCACGGGTGACGACCGGTTTCATGGAGGGCGAACCGATTATTGCGCGAACCGGCCCTTCCCGGTAGGACTACGGGGCCCCGGGGAAGGTTCCGCGGGCCGACGAATGGCCGCAGCCGCTTTCTACGATCTTGACGGGACGCTCGTCCGGACCAACCTCGTCCACGCCTTTGCGTTCACGGCGCGGAACCAGCAGGGCCTCGTCAAAAGCGCGCTCAAGACCGTCTACACGCTCGCGAGCGTGCCGATGTTCCTGGCGGCCGACTTCTGGAACCGGCGCCTCTTCAACGATCTGTTCTTCGTGCGCTACCGCGGCGAGTCCGAGGACCGCCTTCGCTCGATGGCGCAGGAGCTCTTCGACACGGTCCTCAAGCCGTCGATCTTTCCCGGCGCCTACGAGCTCATCGACAAATCGCGTCAGCTCGGGCTGCGCCAGGTCATCGTCACGGGCGCCCTCGATCTGACGGTCGCCCCCCTGGCCAGGCACCTCAAGATCGACGACTATGTGACGAACCGCCTGGAGTTCGTCGATGGCTACGCCACGGGCCGCCTGCTGCCGCCCATCATGGCCGCCGCGACGAAGGCCAGCTGGATGCGCATCTATGCGGAGAAAGAGAACTTGAACCTGTCCGATTGCTACGGCTACAGCGACAGCTTGAGCGACCTGCCCATGTTGTCCGTCGTGGGCCACCCGACGGCCGTCAACCCCGATCTCCGCCTGCGCAGCACGGCGCTCCAGCACGACTGGCCGGTGTTGGACCTGCGATGAGAGAGCGCGCGCCCAAGATCCTGCGCGGGCCCGTGCCGCGCAACAAAGAGGACGATCAGGTCGTCTACATCGACAGCGACAGCGCGCCGCGCATCCTGTTCTCGGGCGAGGACCTCCTGCTCGAGGACCTACCCATCGGCACGCGCGTCATTTATCCGAAGCCGCCCATCGAGGGGCTCGCGAACCCGGGCGCGGCCATTCGCTACGCCCTCAACCACCCGCTCGGCGCCGATCCTCTCTACGCGCAGCTGCAGCCCGGGATGCGCGTCACGATCGCCGTCGACGACATCAGCTTGCCGCTGCCGCCCATGGCGCTGCCCGACATCCGGCAGACGATCATTGAGATCTTGCTCGAGCAGCTTGACGCGAACGGCGTCGACGACGTGCACATCATCATCGCGAACTGCCTGCACCGGAAGATGACCGAGGCCGAGATGAGGCGCATGGTGGGTAAGAAGATCCACGACGCCTTCTATCCGGACCGCTACTACTGCCACGACGTCGAGGACGCCGACGGCCTCGTGCGGCTCGGCGCCACCGAGCACAACGAGGTGGTCAACATCAACCGCCGCGCCGTCGAGAGCGATCTCGTCATCTACGTGAACATCAACTTCGTGCCCATGGACGGTGGGCACAAGTCGGTGACGATTGGCCTTTGCGACTACGAGACGACGCGGGCGCACCACGAGCCCGTGACGATGCGCGCGTCGGCATACATGGATCCCAAGCACTCGATGCTCAACACGAAGATCGAGCGCCAGGGCGCCATCGTCGAGAAGCACATGAACGTCTTCCACATCGAAACGGTGCTCAACAACCGGATGTTCGCCGGGCCCACGGCGTTCCTGTCGAAGAACGAGGACGAGTTCACCGAGATCGACCGCCTCAAGTTCGAGGGCATGCGCTGGACGCTGTCCAAGATGCCGGCGGCCGCGAAGCGCAAGCTCTTCCACTCGGTGCCGGCGCAGTACCAGATGATCGCCGTGCACGCGGGCAAGACCGAGCCCGTGCACGAGAAGACGCTGGCGCGCTGCTTCGAGCAGTACGCCGTCAACGTGCGCGGCCAGGCCGACATCCTCATCTGCGGCGTGCCGTTCATCTCGCCCTACAACATCAATTCGATCCTGAACCCGATCCTCGTGCAGACGATGGGGCTCGGGTACTTCCACAACATGTTCCGCGGCAAGCCCGTGCTGAAGAAGGGGGGCGTGCTCATTCTGACGCATCCCTGCTACGACGAGTTCGACCACGTCCAGCA
>DATKFB010000449.1:0-4567 GCA_035544435.1 Polyangia bacterium | reverse complement strand
TGCGCGAGGTGCACGTTGCTGATGTGCAACGGACCGTTGCCGCGCGCGTTCGAGATTCGCACGCGCGCCGCGTTGCCGCCGATGCTGGTGTGGACGATCGAGCGCACTGTCTGCCCAGTGGCTGCGCTGCACGTCCCATCGGGCGCCGCCGTCCATGTTCCCGTCCAGCTGTTACCGCCGCTGGCGTCGCCGATTGGCGGCACGTCGGCGCGCGCGTCGTTAACAGACGCGTCGTTGCCGCCGGGCGAGCCGCCGCTGCCGCCAACGCCAGCGACCGACATGCCGCCCGAGCCGCCGCCTGTTCCCGCGGGCCCTGCGCCCGCTGTACCGACGGAGCCCGCCGAGCCGGTCTCGCCGGAGCTGCCCACCGACGCGCCGCCGTTGCCCGACGCGCCGCCGTCGCCCGCCGAGGTGCCGGTGTGCGCGGGACCACTGCTCGAGCAACCGACGCTCAAGACCACGAGGAGAGACGCGCACGCCATCAAAAATCCCCTGCAGAAAATGCCAGGACGTAGCATGAGACAACCCCTTTCGTGAATAGACGAAGGGGGCGGGCTTGGTCAGGCACTTTCGGAATGACGCAAGAGACATGGTCGCTTTAGGGACCCGTTTTGACATTTCTAATTAGCTCAGATCGATATTTGCCAATGGTCAGTTGGAAACTCAGACAAAGAGCCGCGCCAACGTCGTCAATGGTTCATGACGTTCAACGCCAGCGGCACGTCGTCGTGAAGAGCTCCTGGCACACGAGCGCGACCCTCGCCATGGTCGCGATCCTTTGCATCCTCGGCGCCGAGGGCATCGCGCCCGCCGCCTGCGGCAGCGATCGCGACTGCGCCCCGGGCGTGAGCTGTCGCGGCGGCAAGTGCGCCACGGCCCCCGGCTCGTCTTGCGGCTCCGATCGAGATTGCGGCGGCGCGAGCTGCCGCAACGGCAAGTGCGCCAACGCCGCCGACGGCACCTGCGGCAGCGACCGAGATTGCGGCGCGGGGACCTGCCGCGCCGGCAAGTGCGCCGCAGCAGGCGGCGGCTGTGGCAGCGACCGCGACTGTGGCGTGGGCGTCAGCTGCCGCAACGGCAAATGCGCCACGGCCCCCGGCTCGTCTTGCGGCTCCGATCGAGATTGCGGCGGCGCGAGCTGCCGCGGCGGCAAGTGCGCCAACGCCGCCGACGGCACCTGCGGCAGCGACCGAGATTGCGGCGCGGGAACTTGCCGCGCCGGCAAGTGCTCCTCGCAGGGGCGCTGACTCCGATCGAGCCCGGCACGACGGACGCGCGGACGCGGGGTCGAGGCGCGTCCGAGTAGTATTCCGAGATCGGTCGGGCATGAACGACGACGCGCCGACCGCCTTCGAGGCGTCTTGGAGACCGTCGCTGCGGCTTCTCGGCGCCTGGACACCTAGAACTCGTGGCCGATGGCGACGCGCAACGGGAAGACGCGGCCGAGACCAGTCTGCGAGCGCGCGCTGGAGTACTCCCAGTAGCGAAAATCGACCGCCAGCGGCTGGACGCTGACGAACCACTGGCGGAAGGTCGCGGACAGCTCCAGACCGACGCCGGCCTCCATGCGGAGGAACGCGCTCCCACCCGTCAGGAACATGATCTCGCCGCGCACGAGCGTCACGATGGGCTCGAGCTCGAGCCGCACGTCCGCGTCGACGAGGACGATGGGGTAACCGAAGGAGATGAGGTCGATCCGGAACCCGCGCGCCGCGTAGCCAGCCCGGCTCTCCGACTGGTACGCGAGCCCGAGGTGGGTGCGCCCATAACGACTCGAGGGGAAGCCCCAGTCGAGGCCCACGGCGTTCGTGGCGCGGGCGGTGTCGGTGAGATCGCCGTCCTCCGAGAGCACGTGCACGTAGGTCAGCCCCAACCGCAGCGCGCTCACGCCGCGGGGAAGATGTTCTGGCTCGACGGCCGGAGCCGGAGCCGGCGCCGGAGCCGGAGCCGGAGCCGGCGCGGCGGGCGCGGCGGGCGGTGGGACGTGCGGCACGGACGGATCGCCCGCCGCCATGAGCCAGAGAAGGATGCCGCTTGCGCTCATTTTCCCATCACCCCGATCTAGCTCGGGTCGACGTAAATCGTATACGCCCAGTTCCAATAGTCGTCACAGGATCCGGTCTGGAACGAGCGGAGGTTGCGCACGGTGAAATCGACTGCGTCATTCTTCCAGGTCACGGTCTCGCCCATGTACACGCGGGCGCCCGCGTCGGTGCCGCTCGTGCTCTTGAAGTCGAAGGCGTAAGTGTCTGCGTCCGCCTTGCCGCCATTGCAGGTCGGTCCCGGAGCGCAGCCGAGTTGGACGCGGTCGACCTTGTACGGCGAGTCGGCGAACGCCCAGCCGCCGTCGACCACGGCGAGGAGCAGCTGCCCCGCAGGCTCCGGCGGCGTGGAGCCATCGCTCGGATCGACCGTCGTGATCTCGAGCGACTGCTGGCAATACCAGAAGAAGGAGACCTGAGCCCTCACGCGCACCCAGACGCGCGGAAAGCGCGTGAGGTCGAGGCCCGGCGCGTGAGCCTCGATCCGAACCTCGCTCGGGACGCAGCCCGCGTCGGAAACGCCGGCGTCCAGCCCGCCTGCGTCGGCCGCGCCGGCGTCGCCGACGGCGGCGCCGTGAGCACAAACGCTTACGACGAGCGAGCTCGCGTCACTTCCGGTGACCTTTCCGACCCAGGTCTCTGGCGGCGCGCCCGGCGGCAATGTGCCCGCGTCGGCTTTGCCCTCCTGGCAGCCGAGCGCGCTGCCATCCGGTCGGTGCACGGCGACGGTCGCGCCGAGGCGCGTGAAGCCGCAGTGTCCTTCGTCGGCGCCGGTCTCGGCGAGGTCCGTCGTCGCGTCGGCCACGCCGCGCTCGACGCCCGCCTCGATTGCCGATCCCTCTGGCGCGTCGCCGTCCCCGTCTCGCCCGAGCGCGCCGGCGTCGGGAGCGATCGCGGCTCGCGAGCAAGCCGAGAAGAACACGAGAACGAAGCCGCCCCGCGCCCACCGCTCTCTTGACCAACGGGCCACGAGGATAAGGATATCAGGGTTCGCGTTTCGCCCGACGGCTCCCAGGAGTAATCTTCTCGATGATGCGCCCCTGGCTCGATCCTCTCCTGCGAATCGGCGCCGCCGTCGTCGTCGGCGGCGCGATCGGCTGGGAACGACAGCTGCGCGGGCGACCGGCGGGTCTGCGCACGCACATGCTCGTAAGCCTCGGCGCCGCCGCCGTGGTTTCCATTCCAATCGAGTCCGGCTCGGGGGATCCGAGCCGAGTCATCCAAGGTGTGGCGACCGGCATAGGATTCCTCTGCGCGGGTGACATCCTCCACCACATTCGCGACGGTCGCGAGAGGGTAAAGGGCCTGACCTCGGCGGCCGCCCTGTGGGTCACGGCCGCGCTCGGGATGGTCGCCGCCTGCGGCTTGTGGCCGCTCGCGGTCATAGGCACCGCATCGACACTCTTCATTCTCACCGTCGCGAGGCGGCTCGAGACCGTCGTTCCCAAGCTCTCCGACTCAGAGGAAGATCATTGAGCGCGGCCTCCAAGATGGACATTCACGAGTCCACGCGTCGCTACGAACGGTGGCTCAAAGGACATACCCCCCTCGTCGCGGCGGACCTCGACGAGAAACATCGCCGCATGCGCGAAGGCGTATTCCTCTTCATGCGCGCGACCTTCTACCGTTGGTGCCAGTGGTGGCGTGATCTCGCGCAGGATGAAAGACGCGCGCCCGCAGTCTTCGCGGTCGGCGATCTGCACCTGGAGAATTTCGGCACCTGGCGCGACGCCGAGGGCCGGCTCATCTGGGGCATCAACGATTTCGATGAGGCCACGCGACTGCCCTGGACTCAGGACCTCGTGCGCTTGGCCACCAGCGCGCACCTGGCCATCGCGGACGAGCATCTCCACCTCAAGCGCCGCGACGCGAGCGCCGCCATTTTGCAGGGCTATGTGGACGGCATCGCGTGCGGAGGACAGGCCTTCGTTCTCGAGGAGCGACACGATTGGCTGCGCGAGGCCGCGACCAGCGCGCTCCGAGAGCCTGTCGAGTTCTGGCGCAAGATGGACGGGTTGCCCCCTTGCCGCAGCCCACCCAAGGGCGTGGCGGCGGTGCTCGAGAGCGCGATGCCGCAACCAGGTCTGCGCGTCCAAATTCGACGACGCGTCGCCGGAATGGGCAGCCTCGGGCGGCCACGCTTCGTGGCTCTTTCGGACTGGAACGGCGGGAAGGTGGCCAGGGAAGCCAAGGCCACGGCCCCCTCCGCGTACCTGTGGGCGGCTGGCCGGCGCGACCGAAGCACCACCTCGGACCTCGCCGCGATCCGGAGCGCGATCCGGGTCCCCGATCCGACGATGAAGCGAATGGGTCCCTGGCTCGTGCGCCGATTGGCGCCGCACTGCGCGCGTATCGAGCTCGGCGAGCTTCCCAAGGATCGCGACGAAGACCGACTCCTTCGCGCCATGGGCTTCGAGACCGCCAACATCCACCTCGGAACGAAAGGCGCGCGCGAAGAAATTCAGCGCGACCTGCGCACGCGCACCGGGAAACCGAAGGGCGCCGCCACCGCGGGCTGGCTCGAC
>DATKFB010000448.1:0-2694 GCA_035544435.1 Polyangia bacterium | reverse complement strand
GCCCCGTCGACATCACATGGAGCATCATGCGTCCGACTATGCCCGGGCCAGAGTCGAGGTCTTGTAACGACTGTGTGGATTCTTGGGACGGGGTGATCGGGCTGAGGTCCGTGTTCGTGTTGCACGAGAGCACGTTCCCGCCGGCACTGCCTAGCGCCCGGCAGCCCAGGTCCATGCCGGTCCCGCCCCCTTCATGTTCTCACTTCGTGTCGAGCTCGATCACATCTGAGCCCAACGCAACGCTCGGTGCGGACTTGTAGGCCACCGTGATGTTCTCCTGGTAAAAAGGCGGAACGCGGTCACGGAGAAGCCCTTCGTAGCCAGGTTGTAGTGGTAGTACGTGCCGTCGAAAGTCATGACGCCGTTCGTGTCGACACCGCCTGTCGAGGTCGTCGTGACGGGATTGCTGACACTGGCACCACCGCTCGGCACGTAGGTCACGGCGACCTTCGCGACCGCCGACGCCGTGGTCGTCACGTTCGCACCGCAAGCAGAGAGTTGCACACCTTGGTCGGAACCGTCCGTTGACGAAGTTATCGATCGTGTCGTTGTCTCCCGAAAGTGGCGGCTGAATGCGTACCGTTAGCAGCTGGAGCACGGTCACCGTGAAGGTAACGGCTGCCGAAACGTTGCCGCTCGCGTCCTTGGCTTTGCACGTGACGGTGTGGACACCGTAGCTTTTGCCTGAGAGAGCCGTGCATGTGACCGTCATTCCCGTTTCGCAGGACGCGCTCGCGAGCGTCGGCAGAGTAAAGCCGACGGGCGCGCTCGAGCAGGTTCCGACGTGCGTCTGGTTGGTCCCGGGGTTGAGCTTCGGCTCTTGTTTGTCGGTGTCAGCCGGGCAGGTCGCGCTCGTGCCGGTGTAGCTCTCCGCGCTGTCGCAGAGAGTTGCCGGCAGCGCGGCACACCGCGCCCGCGTTGCCGGGCGTGCTCACCCAGCCGCTCGCCGGGGCCCTTGAGTCCACCGTGCACGGAGAAAGACATCGCCAGTCGCCCCAAGGGGATCCGCGGCGGGTTGAGAGTGACGACGGGATTGAGGGCGGGCGCTCGGATTGTTGGCGGGGCGTGGACGGGAACGCGGGTGCGGGGCGCTGTGAAGTCGACTGCGAACCGCCGGTTGTTGCCCAGTGTCGTTGCGAAGACTCCGAGAGAAGCCCGCGCGCGCGGAGCGGCCGCGGACGCGCTCGCAGCAGCAGAGGCGCGCTCCGCCTTGATGCGCAGGCGCCGGATGTCGGGGTTCCGCAGGGGCGCGTAGCGGTGGAGGATCGCGGCGGCGCGCGTGTAATTCGCTTGCGCCTCGGTCTAGGCGTCGCGGAGCTCGCGCGCGCGGCCGAGCACGAGAAGCGCGCTCGCGACATCGGGGTGCCGGCGGCCGTCGCTGCGTTCGAACAGCGCGACGGCTTTGCGCGCCGCGCGCGGGGTCGCCCTGCCCGCACGGCCGCTCCGCCTCGGCGTGCCGAGCGACGGCGCGCTCGCCGGCGTCGATCGTCCGCTTGGGATGGGCCGGCGCCCGCACGAAGCGATTTGTAGCCGTGATCCGCGTCGCCCGTCCAAGCGAAGCGCCCGGGACACGGGTTCGGACACCTTGTCCGAGCCGCCCCTACAACTTGTTCAACTCCGCGCGGCGCCTGCGCAAGAAGACCCACTTTGGCGCCGTTTGCCGGCTGGCACCGACCTTGCTCAACGGGGAGGGCAGGAGGATTCGATTATGACCAAGGCAGCGTTGGGGATGTTGGTGGGGTTTTCATTGTTGGGGGGCTGCGCGAGCGGCGTGGTCGAGCAGCGTGGGTCGGCGGTGATGAGCCCCGACTCCCTGAAGGCGTTCGCCGCGGGTCCGGCGGTCGTGCGCGCGTACTCGCTCGACCACGGCGGGCGCGTGTTCGTCGCGCCGGCTAAGAGCGGCACCGACGCGGACTGCGCGGGCCCCGCCGAACACGCGACGAGCGCCACGGCGATCGCCGTCAATCGCCGCAACGTCCTGACGCTCGCCCCGGGGCAGGTCGCCTGCGTCGCGACGAGCGGCCACCGCAAATACGAAATCATGTGGCACGCCCGTCCGGCGACGACGCCGAGCGGAATGGTCCTGGTCGCGCAAACGCGGAGGTGACGGCCATGCAAACGACGACGACTGCGGAACGACAGGCGACGGTTCCCGTGCCGCCCGGACTGAACGTCCACGAGCGAGGCCGACTCCTGCGCCGCGCCGAGGCCGCCTCGCTCTCGTGTCGCGAGCGCGCCGGCGCGCTCACGGGCCGCGCGCTCGCGGGCGCCCCGCCCACGGCCCGCTCGCTCGTGCTCGAGCTCGAGCGCGCCCACGGCCTCTGCATCCTCGGCGTGGGGGATCAGCCCGCCGCCGTGTGGCAGTTCGACGCCGGCGCCCTGCGCGCGCTCGCGGCCGCCGCCGGCGCGGACGTCCCGCGCGTGGACGCGCTCGCCCGCCTGCGCGAGGAGGCGAGCCGGGTCATCGTCGGCATGCGGCTCCACGCGCTCCGTGGCTCGATCGGCGACGTCGTCGTCGTTCACGACCGGCCGAACGCCGTCTCGCGCCTAGTGGGCGCGACCCTGCTCGAGGCGATCGTGGACCAGGTCTGGGTCGGCGGCGACCACGACGGCGCGCGCGACCTTACGACGGCGCCGGGCCCATCTCGCGTGTCTTGGCGCGAGGGCGGCGAATGCCGTAGCGCTTGAGGCGCT
>DATKFB010000447.1:0-5048 GCA_035544435.1 Polyangia bacterium | reverse complement strand
CCTCGAAGCCTCGTATCGGCACGGCGACGCCGCGCTTCGGCGGGAGCTCGGGACGCCCACGGCCGACGCGCCGTCGAGCGAGCCGCCGCGCTTCGTCGTCATGGGCATGGGCAAGCTCGGCGGCGAGGAGCTGAACTTCTCGTCGGACGTCGACGTCTGCTACTTCTATTCGACAGACGCGGGGCACGCGGGCGAGGCCACGCTCCACCAGTACTACTCCGAGCTGTCGCGGCGGATCACGGCGGCGCTCGAGGAGCCGACGGGGGAGGGGATCGTCTTTCGCGTCGACCTGCGCCTGCGACCCGAGAGCCGCAACGGACCGCTCTGCAACTCGCTCGCCGCGGCCGAGCGCTACTATGAGACATTCGGGCGCACTTGGGAGCGCCAGGCGTGGATCCGCGCGCGCCCTTGCGCGGGAGATCTCGCGCTGGGCGCCGAGCTGCTCGCGATGCTCGAGCCCTTCGTCTATCCGCGCCACGCCGAGCCGGCCATGCTCGACGAGGTGCGCGCCCTGCGCGCGCAGTTCCGCGACCCGGCAGACGCGGGTGGGCCGCTCGGGCCGGACGACGCCGGCTTCGACGTCAAGCTGGGCGCCGGCGGCATCCGGGACGTCGAGCTCGTCGTCCAGACGCTGCAGCTCCTGCACGGCGGCAAGCGGCCCGACATCCGCGAGCGCAACACGCCGCGCGCGCTGCCCCGCCTCGTCGTCGCGGGCCTGCTCGCCGACCGCGAGGCGCGCACGCTCGCCGACGCCTACCGCCTCTGGCGCCAGCTCGAACACCGCGTGATGGTCGCCACGGGCGCCCAGCGCCATCGCCTGCCCGCGGACGACGACGAGCGCGCGGACTTGGCGCGCGGGCTGGGCTTCGCCGATCTCGCCACCTTCGACGCGACGGTGGCGCGCGAGCGCCAGGCCGTCGAGGCCATCGCGGCCACGTTCGCCGACGGCGCGCAGGGCCCGCTCGAGGAGGCGACGCGCTTGCTCAACCCCCTCGTCGAGCCCGCGACGCTCGAGCGCTTGCTCGCCGAGCACGGCTTCCGCGTGCCGGACGTCGCCGCCGACACGCTCGATCTGGCGCGCGCGCGGATGCCCGCGTCGTTCGTCGCCGAGGCCCTGACGTCGCCCGATCCCGATCGCGCGCTCGGCCACTTCCGTGACGTCGCGCTCAACGGCTCGCCGGCGCTGCTCGCCATGCTGCGGGCCGAGCCGCAGCTCCTGCGCGTCCTCGGCGCGCTCTTCGGCACGAGCGATCGGCTCTCCGATCTACTCGTCCGCCACCCCGCGATGTGGGAGCCGCTGCTCGCCGGTCTCGGCTCCCGTCGGCGCACGGCCGAGGAGCTGCGCGGGCTCGTCGTAGCCGAGCTCGCGGGCCCCGCCGGCGGTGCCCGCGACGAGGCGGCCGCCGGGGTCGGCGAAGAAGGTCCGCTGCGCGCCGTCCGGCGCTTCCAGGCGCAGGAGATCCTGCGCGTCGGTCTGCACGACGTCGCCGGCAGCCTCGAGGCGGGCGAGGTCACGGAGCAGCTGTCGCTCATCGCGGAGACGTGCCTCGGGGCGACGATCGATCTCGTGATGCCGGCGCTCGTCGCGCGCCTCGGCGCGCCGCGCACGGGCCTGACGGTCCTTGCGCTCGGCAGCCTCGGCGCGCGCGAGATGCGCTACGGCTCCGACCTGGACCTCGTCTTCCTCTACGGCCAGGACGACGATGACGCGGGCGAGAGTACGACGGGAGTCGGCTCGCAGGAGTGGTTCGGGCGCGCCTCGCAGCGCGTGATCGGCGCCCTCGAGGCGCTGCTCGAGGAGGGGCGCCTCTATCAGGTCGACACGGGGCTGCGCCCGTCGGGCGCGCAGGGCCTGCTCGTGACCTCGAGCAGCGCGTTCGCCCGCTATCACGAGCGCGAGGCCGCGGCGTGGGAGCGCGTTGCGCTCCTCCGCGCGCGCGTCGTTTACTCGACGGAGCCGCCCCACCGGCGCGCCGAGCTCGAGGAGATGCTGCGCACCATCACCTTCGACAGAGCCTTCGACGAGCCGCGCTTCCGCGCCGAGCTGCGCGACATGCGGGCGCGCGTCGCGCGCGAGCGCGGCCGCGTCCCCGCGGGCTCGCGCCACGTCCGCTTCGATCCGGGCGGCGTCATGGACGTCGAGTTCCTCGTGGCGCTCGGCCAGCTCCGCCACCGCGATGACGCCGGCGTGCGCACGACCGTGACGGCCGACGTGCTCGACCGGCTCGTGGCGCTCGGCTGGCCCGCGGCGCTGCGCGACGACCACGCCTTCTTGAAGCGCGTCGGTCTGCGCCTGCGCCTCCTGCACGATCGCCCGCAAGACGTCGTGAGCCCCCGCGACCTCGAGCCCCTCGCGCGCACGTTCGGCCTGCCCGCCGAAACGCTCGCGGCGCAGCTCGACGCGGCCATGGCCCGCGTGCGCGCGACCTTCGACCGCGAGTTCGGACAGCCCTAGTGGAAGTCGTGTGAGATGTCGATGGCCGCCGGTCGTCCGCCGATGGGCCGAAAACCGTCGGCCTTGATGGCCACGACGCCGCGCTGGTTCTGCACGACGCCCTCGATGACGAGCGCGTTGGTCTCGACGATGATCTCGCGGTCGCGCGCGAAGCGCTGCGGCGTCACGATGGCGTTCGCGAAGCCCGTCTCGTCCTCGAGCGTGATGAAGACGAAGCCCTTGGCCGTCTCAGGGTGCTGGCGCACGACGACGACTCCGCCCACGCGCGCGCGGCGGCCGTCGGGTACGCGCAGGAGGTCAGCAGAGGTGAGGACGCCGGCGCGTCGCAGCTCCTCGCGCGCGAACATCATGGGGTGCGGGCCCGTCGTGAGGCCCGTCCCTCGGAAGTCGGCGGTAAGCTCTTCGGCGTCGCTCATCTCTGGCAAAGGCGATGCCTCCGGACTTTGATAGTGAGAGAAGAGCGCGCCCGACCGGCCGAGCGCCTCGACCTGCCACAGCGCCTGCCGCCGCGTGCCGCCCAGCGCAGCGAAGGCGCCGATGTCGGCCAGGCGCGCGAGCTCCTCGGGGCTCGCGCCCACGCGCGCCTCGAAGTCGGCGAGCGAGCCGAACGCCCGAGCGGCGCGTGCCGCCTCGATGCGCTTGCCGGTCTCCTCGCGAAAGCCCGAGGCGTAGCGGAACCCGAGCCGGACGGCGCCCTCGTCGAGATCGCACAGCCATCCCGACCTCGTGACGTCGATGGGGCGCACCTCGACGCCGTGGCGGACGGCGTCGGTCACGAGCGTCGCCGGGTGATAAAAGCCCATGGGCCAGTTGTTCAGCAGCGCGCACAGGAAGGCCGCCGGGTGATGCGCCTTGAGGTACACCGACGCGTAGGCGAGCTGCGCGAACGAGGCCGCGTGCGACTCGGGAAAGCCGTAGAGCGCGAACGACCTGATGCCTTGCACGATCTCGTCCTGCGCCGCGCCCGTGATGCCTTTGCCGTTCATGCCCGCGCGCAGGTCGACCTCGATGGCGTTCATGCGCTGCTGCGAGCGCTTGAAGCCCATGGCGCGCCGCAATTCGTCGGCCTGGCCGCCCGTGAACCCGGCCGCCACCATGGCCATGCGGATGAGCTGCTCCTGAAACAGTGGTATGCCGAGCGTGCGCGCGAGGATGGGCTCGAGCGACGGGTGCGGGTAGGCCACCTTCTGCTCGCCCGTGCGCCGCAGGAGGTACGGGTTGAGCATCTTCCCGACGATGGGGCCCGGACGGATGATCGCGACCTCGACGACGATGTCGTAAAAGCAGGTCGGCTTCATGCGCGGCAGCGTCGCCATCTGCGCGCGCGACTCGACCTGGAACGTCCCCACGGTGTCGGCGGACTGGAGCATGGCGTAGGTCTTCGGGTCGCCCTGCGGCAGGCGCGCGTAGTCGATCGTGACGCCCTCGTGGCGCCGGATCATGGGCACGACGTCCTCGAGGACGGCCATCATGCCGAGGCCGAGCAGGTCGACCTTGACGAGGCCGAGGTCGGCGCAGTCGTCCTTGTCCCACTGGACGATCACGCGCCCGGGCATGCTCGCGGGCTCGAGCGGCACGACCTCGTCGAGGCGTCCGGCCGCGATCACCATGCCGCCCGAGTGCTGGCCGAGGTGGCGCGGCAGATCGAGCAGCATGGTGGCGATCTCGCCGAGCAGCCGCGTGCGCCGGTCGCCGCGCGGAAAGCCCGCGATCTCGATGTAGGCAGAAAGCGGCGTGCCGGCGTCGACGATCGACCCAGGCAGGTGCTTCGAGATGCGCCCGAGCTGGTCCTCGGACAGGCCGAGGGCGCGGCCCACGTCGCGTACGGCGAGGCGCGGCCGGTACGTGATGACGTTGGCGGTCATGGCGGCGCCGCGCGCGCCGTACTTCTCGTAGACGTGCTGGATGACGAGCTCGCGCCGGTCACCCGAGGGCAAGTCGAGGTCGATGTCGGGCATGCGGTCGGCGGCGTTGGTGGCGCTCTCCACGCGCTCCTCCGAGAGGAAGCGCTCGAAGAGCAGCTCCATGCGCACGGGATCGACCGCCGTGATGCCGAGGAGATAACATACGGCCGAGTTCGCCGCTGAGCCGCGCCCCTGGATCATGATGCCGCGCGACTTCGCGAACTCGACGATGTCCCACACGACGAGGAAGTACCCCGCGAGCTGGAGGCGCTCGATGATGGCGAGCTCGCGGCGCATCTGCGCGCGCACCTTGGGCAGCAGCGGATCGGCCCGGTCGTACAGGCGCGCCACGCCGGCCGCGCAGAGCCGCGCGAGCGTGCTCTGCTCGGTCTCGCCGGGCGCGACCCGAAAGCTCGGGAACGAGTACCCGAGATCGCCGAGCGTGAAGGCGCAGCGCTCGGCGATGGCGCGCGTCGCGCGCACGGCGGCGGGCAGGTCGCGGAAGAGCGCCCCCATCTGCCCGGGCGACTTCAGCCAGCGTTCGGCGTTCATGGGCAGGCGGCGCCCGATCTCGTCGACGGTCGCGCGGTGCCGCGCGCACGTGAGCACGTCGTGCAGCAGGCGCTTTGACGGTTCGGCGTAGCGGACGTCGTTCGTCGCGACGAGCCCGACGCCCGCGATGCCCGCCT
>DATKFB010000446.1:0-3793 GCA_035544435.1 Polyangia bacterium | reverse complement strand
GGGCAGGTCCAGATCTGGTTCCAGGGCATGAACCGCTACCTCTTGCTGGCGCTGCCGCTCTTCCTCGCAATGGCGAACCTCCTGCGGCGCCGCCCGCTCGCGCTCGCCTTCTGGCTCATCGTGAGCGTGTGGCACTACTGGCAGGTCGACATCTGCACGTACACGGGCGGGCCCGGCGACCACGTGCTCGAGGTCTGCCACACGCCGCACTGGATGGGCCGCATATGAAGGCACCCGAACGCGTGGGGACCGCGCTCGTGGTCGTGGCCATCCTCATCGCCTTCTTCGACGGCGTCACGGGGATCAACGCGCCCTTCGCGGGCGGTCACTTCGCGTCGAGCGCCGGCATCGGCGTCTGCGCCGACAATATGTGGCGCCTGCACACGATCCTCCCCGTGCTCGGCTACCTCCAGACGACGACCGCGGGCGCGAGCTACTACATGCACCACCCGCTGGGCGTGTTCTGGACGGTGGCGGTGCTCGGCAAGGTGTTCGGTTTCTCGAACTGGGTGCTGCGTCTGCCGCCGCTCATCTACGTCACGGCGACGCCCTTCTTCCTCGCGCGCATCGGCCGCGAGCTTTGGGGGCCGCTCGAGGGCGGCCTGGCCGCGCTCGCCTTCGTCGCGCTGCCCATCACGCTCGGCTACGCGAACTATCACGACCTCGAGCAGCCGGTGATGTTCGGCTGCGTCGTCGCCACCTGGGGCTATGTGCGCCTCGTGCGCACCTGGAAGGATCGCTACGCGCTCGCGAGCGTCGCGGGGTTCTTCTTCGCCGTCAATCACGACTGGCAGGGCTACCTCTGGGGAGCGTTATTTCTGGGGTGGCTGTTCGTGCGCGGCTACGTGCTGCCCGGGCGCGTCTTCGGCGCCGTGCGTCCGCTGACCTTCGGCCGCTACTGGGCCCTCATGTGCCTCGCGGCGGCGCTCGCCTTCGGTGTCGAGATCATGGCGCTGCAGGACAGCGGACAGCTCGCCGACCTCCTGGGCTCGGGCGCGGGCCGCACGTCCGGGAACGCAGCGCCGCTCTCCCTCGTGCTCGCCGCGCGCCGCTTCCGCATCGAGCTCATGTTCACGGGGCTCGGGATCTTGCTCGGCAAGCTGGCGGTGCCCGTCATCGTCGGGCGCGGCATAGTCAAGCGGAACGAGCTCGAGCTGCTGCCCCTGCCGCTGCTCCTCGCGGCCGTCGTGCAATACGTCGTCTTCAAGCAAGGGGCCGACATTCACATCTTCTGGCCGCACGCGTTCGCGGCCTACTTCGCGCTCGGCGTGGGCGCGCTCGCGGCTACGGCGCGCGAGGGCGCCGTCTGGGCGCGCGCGCGGCTGCTCCCCGGCACGGCGCTCGAGTCCATCGCCCGCAAGGCGGCGCCCTGGATGGGCCTCGTGCTCCTCGGCCTGCCGACGGTGTTCGTCTTGCAAGACGGCCTCTCGGTGCTCCGGCTCGCCCGCGAGACCGGGGGGCGCTTCGCCGAGGGCAACCAGGATCTGCGCGTCGACGTCGCGCAGGCGCTCATCTGGTTCCGCAAGCGCGTGCCGGCGGCGTCCGCCGTCGCGTACCACCCCAGCGTCCCGACCTCGTGGGCGTTGCAATGGGAGACGCGTCCGGCCATCGCCTATGAGCACCAGCCCGTCGGCGCCATTCAGCCCGGCACGCGCACCTACATCCTCGACGCACACGCGACCTCGGTCGCGGACCTGCGCGCCGCCGCCGCCCGTTACCACGTCCACGCCGTCGAGTCGTTCTGGCTCATCGATCCAATGGAGCCGGCCGCGCCGCTCACGGGGTACAGCTTCGCCGAGCACGAGCCGTCACTGCTCGAGGGTCTCTCGCAGGGCCGCGTCGAGCCGATTCGCGAGATCGTCGCCGATCCGTTCGTGACCTGGGAGTGGAGGTCGATGATGGGCCAACCCGCGACCGAACCCGCGGTGCCGCCTCGCACGGTCGAGCAAATTCGCGTCGCGCACAACATCGCCGCCGCTCGCGGCGACCAGGCCGGCGCGGCCCGCTGGCGGGCCACGCTCGCGGCGCGCTTCGACGTGCCCGTGCACGCGACCTTCGACAATCACACCGAGCTCCTGGGCGCCACCCGCCAGCGCGGCGCCCAGCGCGCGTTCACGTTCTATTTCCTCGCCGGCACCTTCAAGGAAGACGACAAACTCTCCGTGCACGCGCGCGTCGTCGCGCCACCGGTCTTCTCGACGCTTCCCACGGACACGATCGATCTCGATCTCGCGCCCAACCCCGCCTGGCCCACGACGCTCTGGCGCGCCGGGGGCATTTATTCGTACAGGGTGATCTTCAGGAAGCGGCCCGGCAAGGAGCAGCTCGACGCGAGCTGGGCGAGCCGCGTGCAGCGCACCGACGCGCACGGGCCGATACGCGTCGGCCGTTTCTAACCGATCCCTTGCCGATCCTAGCGCCGCCGGCGCGCGAGCACGAGGAACCCGAGCGCCTCGTCGGGCTCGAAGAAGAAGCGGTCCATGACGCGCGACAGGGCCGAGAGGCCCACGATGGCCGGCGCGACGGCCGGGAGCGTCCACCAGCGCGGCGCCTGTCGCGTCGGCGCCTCGTGGCCGAGCTTGCCCATCTGTTGCACGAGCCCGCCCACGCGCGCCACGCGAAAGGCGAGGTAGGTCGACAGCTTGTGGCCGACGACGGACCAGAGGCTGCCCTGCTGCACCGTCTCGATGATCTCGAGGCCGGCGTCCTCGCAGAGCTGACGCAGGCCGTGCGGACTGTAGCGGAAGTAGTCGTGCGGCTGCTCGTGGAGCCTGAACTGGAACGGCGCCGTCAAGATGAGCAGCCCGTCGGGCGCGAGCACGCGCCCCATCTCGGTGACGAGGGGCGCCGGTCGCGGCGTGTGCTCGAGCACCTGCACGGAGAGGACGGTGTCGAACGCTCCGTCCCGGAACGGCAAGCGGCCGCCGCCGTATACGACGTCGGCGCGCGAGCGGTGACCGGCCGCCGTCGCCGAGAACGTCGCGGCGTGCTCGATGCCGATGTACGAGTCGACGTGGTCGCGAAACCAAGCCTCGTAGGGCTTGTCGCCGCACCCGACGTCGAGCAGCCGGCCCCGCGCGCGCGGCGCGACGGCGCGCAGCGAGCGCTCGAGCAGCGACCACTGAATGTCGACCCAGTCTGCCGCGCGCCGGATGACGCCCCGGTCGGAGGTCACGCGGGCACGCGGCACACGGCGAACGTGTTGAGACCGAGCTTGTGCGTGAAGCACTCCACGTCTTGGGGGCGGAAGCCCGCCTTGACGAGCAGCGGCCAGAGATCGCGCACGTCGTAGTACATCTTGTGGTCGTTCATCTCGGCCGCCGGGCTCAGGCCGAGCTTGAACGCCGACAGCTCGAGGTAGCGCTTCCCGCGCCACGACGGCACGTTCACGAGGCAGACGCCGCCCGGCCGCAGCGCGCGTCGGATCTCGCGCATGACCTCGAGCGGCTCCCAGACGTGCTCGAGGACCGACACGATGAGCACGACGTCGAGGTCGGCGGTCGGCAGGGCCCGCACGGCGCCCAGGAGCTCCCCCTCGACGGCGGTGACCTTGCCCCCGGGCTTGCCCGCCTCGGCCTTGAGGTCATCGGCCAGCGAGACGTCGACGAGCACGAGGTGCGCGACCTCGTCGAGGATCGTGCGCGCGAAGTTCGCCTCGTAGCCACACCCGAGATCGGCGACGCGCTTGCCGGCGAAGCCGCCCGCGACGCGCTTGCGGAGCTGCCGCGCCGACAGCCAAACCCCGAAGCGGTCTACGGGCGTGGGCGCGCGCCCCTCGCCGAAAGACTTTTCG
>DATKFB010000445.1:0-3508 GCA_035544435.1 Polyangia bacterium | reverse complement strand
AAATGTGGCTAGTAGTGAGGGCAGAGCCGGGGGGTTTTTAATGTGTGAGCCCCTCAAAGGGGCCAGAGCGCTTCGCGCGGCGGTGCTCGCGCTATAGAGCAAGCGAATCGGTCCTCCGCGTGCGATTTCGTAGCTACGCGCTCCGCCGAGCAGCCCGCGCGACCGGCTTGACGATGCCCCCCGGCTACGAGTGGACAACGTCGCCCGCCTTGCGTTCGCAGTTCCCGAGTCCGAGACTATGTCTCGTCGTCGGTCGGGACTCTCCCCTCGTGATGCTTGGCGGCTCACGGGGGGAGTCCGTCCGATGCTCACTCCCGGAGTTGTCAAACTTCGGATGCCTCCCCGGCAGAGCCGGGGGGTCTCCCGGTGTACTAGCTGGGCTCTTCTTCGTAGCTCTCGACGACGGAGTCGCCGAGATCGATCTCGCCCGTGCGATCGGGCGGGGGCGGCAGGCGTCCCGAAACGGCGCTCGGAACGGCCGCAGGCACGGCGCCGCTGCCTTCGTGCGCGTGGGCGCCGTCGACCGCGGCGTTCTGAGAGCGCGCCTTCCAGCGCGCGAGAGCCTTGTCGAGCTCCTCGTAGGGAATCATGAAATGAGCTTATCTCAAGAATGACGTCCTCAGGAAGGCGAGCGTAGCGTGGCTTCGCCACGCGGAGCGAGGGGGGCCGGGGTTCGCGAGCGGCAGCGATCCGGACCCCGTCAGATCAGATCAAATGCCGAGCTTCTTGTACCGGATGCGGTGGGGCTGGTCGGCGGCGGCGCCCAGGCGGCGGTGCCGGTCGGCCTCGTAGTCCTGGTAGTTGCCCTCGAACCAGACGACCTGGCTGTCGCCCTCAAAGGCGAGCATGTGGGTCGCGATGCGATCGAGGAACCAGCGATCGTGGCTGATGACCACGACGCAACCGGCGAACGAGAGCAGGCCGTCCTCGAGGGCGCGCAGCGTGTCGACGTCGAGATCGTTCGTGGGCTCGTCGAGAAGGAGGACGTTGCCGCCGCTGCGCAGGAGCTTCGCGAGGTTGACCCGGTTGCGCTCGCCGCCCGATAGATCGCCGACGCGCTTCTGCTGGTCCGTGCCCTTGAAGCCGAAGCCGGCGACGTAGGCGCGCGCCGGCACCTTGCGCTTGCCGATCTCGAGGAACTCGGCGCCCTGCGCGATCTCCTCGAACGCCGTGGCCGCGGGGTTCAACGAATCACGCGACTGATCGACGTAGGCGAGCTTGACGGTGTCGCCGATGCGCAGCGTGCCGCCGTCGGGCTTCTCCTGCCCTGTCATCATGCGGAACAGCGTCGTCTTGCCGGCGCCGTTCGCGCCGATGATGCCGACGATCCCGCCGCGCGGCAGGTTGAAGTTCAGATCCTCGACGAGGACCTTGTCGCCGTAGGCCTTGCGAAGCCCCTCGGCCTTGATGACGAGATCACCGAGGCGCGGCCCCGGCGGGATGGCGATCTCGATCGTGTCCTCGCGCTTTTGTTGCTCCTCGGCGAGCAGCTCCTCGTAGGCGGCGAGGCGGGCCTTCGACTTGGCTTGACGCGCGCGCGGCGAGGCCCGCACCCACTCGAGCTCGCGCGCGAGGGTGCGCTGGCGCGCCGACTCGGACTTCTCCTCCGACTCGAGGCGCTTTCGCTTCTGGTCGAGCCAGGAAGAGTAGTTGCCCTCCCACGGGATCCCGGCGCCGCGATCGAGCTCGAGGATCCAGCCCGCGACGTTGTCGAGGAAGTAGCGATCGTGGGTGACGGCCACGATGGTCCCCGGGAATTCGTGCAGGAAGTGCTCGAGCCAGGCCACGCTCTCCGCGTCGAGGTGGTTCGTGGGCTCGTCGAGCAGCAAGAGATCGGGGCGTTCGAGCAGGACCTTGCAGAGCGCGACGCGACGGCGCTCGCCGCCCGAGAGCTTGGTGACGTCGGCGTCGGCGGGCGGGAGCCGGAGCGCGTCCATCGCGATCTCGAGCGTGCGGTCGAGATCCCAGGCGTTGGCGGCCTCGATGGCGTCTTGCAGCTTGCTCTGCTCGCCGAGGAGCTTGTCCATCTCAGCAGGCGAGATGTCCTCGCCGAGCTTCATGTTGACCTCGTCGAAGCGCTTGAGGAGCGCCTTCGTAGCGGCCACGGCCTCCTCGACGTTCTCGAGCACGTTCTTCTTCGGATCGAGGGGCGGCTCCTGCGGCAAGTAGCCGATGCGGATACCGTCAGCCGGCTTGGCGTCGCCGAAGAAGTCCTTGTCGACGCCCGCCATGATGCGCAGCAAGGTGGACTTGCCGGCGCCGTTCGAGCCGAGCACGCCGATCTTCGCGCCAGGGTAAAAGGAGAGGAAGATGCCTTTGAGGACCTCCTTGTTAGGCGGGTGAACCCGCCGGAGGTTCTGCATCGTGTAGATGTACTGGTGCGCCATGGCGGCGGCAGTGTAGCAGGACGCTCCCGAGCCGGCAGCTTCGGGACCCTGAAAAGCCACATGGTGTCCGCGGTCCCCAGCGACGTCGGGAATCGCGAGCCGACAAGGGGCGAGAAAGTTGCGCCCGAGACAACGATCGTTGCACGGCGGGCAACGATTCTTCATCGTGGACGCCCGGAGCAAAATGCTAACTGCCCGCTGCGTGCGGTCATGCCAAGGTTCTAACGGTTGGCACGCTTACTGAATTAGATAGGTCTGGTTGGCACCGAGCTCGGCTCGGTTGGGGGGCGGGTCTGGACGAGAAATCGTCCAGACCCGCTATTTTTTATCTGGGACCCTGGAAGGGTCCCAGACCCCCGGCGCTTGCTCCGACCGGCAAAGCCGGCCTCGCTCGTGCGAGCTTTTTGTCGGATCCCTTTAGAGGGCCAGCGTGATCACGCCAGCGCAAACTAGGGCGGCGCCGATGAGGACGGGCCGCGCCGGACGTTCTCGCAGGACGGCCCAGGCGTAAAGCACGGTGAAGGCGGAGGCGAGGCTCGACAGCGGCGAGACGAGGGCGAGAGGCGCGTAGCGGCCAGCGAGCACGATGCAGGCGAACCCCGCCGTCTCGAACACGCCCGCGAGCGCGACAGCCAGCCAGGCGCGGCCGCGCGGCGGCGCGAGAGAGACGCGGAACCGCCACGCGAGCGGGAGCCCGAGCGCGATGTCGGCGGCATACGTCACGGGAATGACGCCCAGGCGACCGGCGACGGGCGTGAGGAGTCCGATCGCGGGAATGAGGAGACCGAAGCCGACGGCGGCGCCGAACGAGGCGAGGAGCCAGCGCGGCGACGCGCCGCCGGGAGCGCCCGAGGAGCCCGACGTCGTGGTGCGCGCGAAGCGCGAGACGACGACGGCGCCGGCGACGACACCCGCGGCGCCGATGAGCTGCAGCGGCCGCACGGGCTCGCGAAAGATCGCGAGCGAGAGGCCCGCGGCGATGACCGCCCAGCTCGACATGACGGGCACGGCGATCGTGAGCCGCCCATGCTCGAAGGCGTAGAAGAGGCACACGTAGGCGAGCAGGCCCGCGGCGCCGACCGCCAAGACCCAGAGCGCATCGATGGGCGCGGGCGCGGCCG
>DATKFB010000444.1:0-5660 GCA_035544435.1 Polyangia bacterium | reverse complement strand
CGCCGGCAGCACCTCGGCGAGGAGCTTCATGAGGTCGTCGAACTCGAACGGCTTCTCGAGCAGCGCCACCTCGTCCAGGCCCGCCCGCGCGAGGCGCGCGCGCGCCATGATCGGATCGCTGCCCGTCATCATGATCGTCGGGACGCGGCAACCCTGCTTGCGCAGCCGCAGGAGAAGGTCGATCCCGTCGCCGCCCGGACCGAGATCGAGATCGGTCAGCACGGCCGCGGGTGATTCGCTCTCGATCACCCTGAGCGCCGACTCGACGGAGTTCGCGGAGCGGCCGGCGTGGCCGAGGCGGATGAGGCTGCGGGCCAGCGAGCTACAGATGAGGCTATCGTCGTCGACTATCAGCAACTTCATGGCGTCTCCGAGGTGCGGGTTCGGTCTACGGGGATGTCAGGTGCGAAGTCGCGAGGAAAGGTTGCGGGAAAAAATCCGTGGGGCTTCGTGTAAGGCGGTGTCGTACTTATGGCTACACCTCGGCCGCGCGAGGCCGGTCGGCGGCGCGCGGATTCGCGTAACTTTTCTCCGGCGCCCGCCCACCAACGCTGAGATGATCCTGGCTGTGCAGTCCCTCGACAGCGAAGAGGCCGCGCGCGATCTCGCGCGGCGGTGCGTCGACGGCGACCGCGCCGCGCAGACGCGCCTCTTCCGCGAGGAAGTGAGGAGGGTCCACGGCCTCCTCTACCGCGTGCTCGGCCCGAACGGCCCTCACGAGGACCTGATTCAAGAGACCTTCCTGCGCGTGTTCCGGTCGCTGCCGCAGTTTCGCGGCGAATCGCAGCTCACGACGTGGATCGGCGGCATCGCCCTCAACGTCGCGTACGGCTACCTGCGCTCCAACCCGCCGCCGGCCGTGCGCCTCGAGCTCGTACCCGACGCGCGCGTCGACGAATCGGAGGCCGAGCAGCAGGTGGCGGCGCGCCAGGGCCTGCGCCGCGTCTACCAGCTCCTCGAACGGATGGACCCGAGGCTGCGCATCGCTTTCACGCTGCACGCCATCGACGGGCGCCCGCTGCGCGAGGTCGCCGACCTCATGTCGGCGTCTCTCGTGGCGACCAAGGCGCGCGTGTGGCGCGCGCGACGCGAGCTCGACAAGCGCGCCAAGCGCGATCCGCTGCTGGCCTCATTCCTGGGCGGCGCGCTCGGCGATGCGTCGGAGGACGCGGAATGAAGCGCGGACCGATCCCTCCGACGCCCCCGCTCGCCGACGCGGCCGTGGCCCGCATCGAGCGCGGCTTATTCGCGGCGCTCGACGCGCGCCCGCTCGCGCCCCCGCGGCCATGGGTATCGAGGCGGAGCGGTCTCGCGTTCGCGCTCGCGGGCGTGGCCGCGGCTGCCGCGGTTTTCGCCGTCCGCGAAGGACGCCGCGGCGAGACGCTCCCGGCGCGCGCGCAGCTCAGTACGACGACGAGCGGCTCGCGCATCGCCATCGGTGGCGCCACGCTCGACGTCGCGCCGCAGTCCGCGATCAGCTTCGGCGGCGGACGAGGCGGCGCCGTCGTCGTCGTGCTCGATCGCGGGACGGTCACCTGCGAGGTGGCGCCCCGCGCCAAGCGTGCGCCGTTCGTCGTGGAGGCGGGCGCGACGCGCGTCACCGTCATTGGCACGCGCTTCTCCGTCCATCGCATCGGCGAGCACGCGACGGTGTCCGTCGACCACGGCCTCGTCGAGGTGGCCGACACGAACATGACCGAGCTCGTCCACGCGGGCGAGCGCTACGCGCCGGGCGAGGCGGTCACGCGCGAGCCCCTCGCGTCGGCGGTGACGGCGCCCGCACCCGTGGCCACCACGTCGACGCCGCCCCTCGCGACGCCGGCGGCCGGTGCGACCGCGCACGTGCCCGCCCCCGAAGACCCGACTCCGGCGACGCGTCCGCGCCACCCGCGCCGGGTCGCTCTGTCGGACGCCGAGGATCACGCGCCCACGTCGCCGCGCACACCGATGCACGACGGGGCCCCCGCGGCGGGCGCTCGGACTCAGGATCTGGCCGTCGCCGACCGGCCCGCCGCGAGCGGGCTCGCCGACGCTTCTGCCGCGAAGCCGAGCCCCGACACGCCGCTCGCCGCGCAGCGCCGCTCCGTGCAGGTCTTGTACGAGCTGGCCGCGCAGCTCGAGATCCGCGATCCCGAGGCCGCGCTGCGCATCTACGGCGAGCTCGCGGCCGGTGACGACGGCTGGGCTGCGAGCGCCCTGTTCGCTTCGGCGCGCCTCGAGAGCGAGCGCGGCCAGGCCCAGCTCGCGCGCGAGCTCTGCGAGACCTATCTCCGCCGATTCCCACGCGGCCCCAACGCCGACGACGCCCGCACGTTGCTCGCGCCGGCGCGCTGACCGTCCGTGCGCCCGCCCGCAGACATCGCCGGCTCTGCGGCGCTCACGCGACGAGCCCGCGCGTGGGCGTTCTCTGTCCTGCTCCTCGCGAGCCGGCCGGGGCGCGCGGATTCGGAGCGGCTCGTCCTCGGCACGCACGATGCCGCGCTCGCCTCCGCCCTGTCGGTCGCCGTCTCGCCGCGAGGGTTGTCGGTATTCGAGCTTCCCGGCGCGTTGGGGGGAGTCGGCGACATCGAAGCCGCGCGCCAGGAGATCTCGGTCCCAGGCACGGTGGCCGTCGTCTGGCTTTGCGACGACGAGAGCGGTGCGCACGCGCTCTGCTTCTGCGGCCGCGGCGGGATCCTCGCCGTGAGGCCCCTCGCGGCGACGACGCCGCTCGCGCCGCCCGACGCGGCCGCCGTGGCCCTCTCCGTCAAGATGCTGCTCGGCACCCCGCCCCCTCGCACCGCCCCGACGCGGTCGCCACCGCCGACGACGAGACCCTCGCCAGCGCCGCTGGCGGCGCAGCACTCCCCGGAGCGGCCCGTCCCACCGATGCTGGCCGTCGAGCTCGCCGCCGGCGCTCGTTTGCAGGCACCGCCATCGCAACACGTCGGTCTGCGCCTCGGAGTCAAAGGCGTGCTGACCCCCGAGGCGTTCGGACGGGCGCTCGGCATCGGCGTCGGGCTCGCGGCCGGTCCGTCGCTCGCGTCCGGAGGGGGCGCTCCGGCGGGGCGAACCGTGCACGACCTCGCGATCGAGCTCTGCGCCCACGGCCGCCTTCCCTTCGCTCCATTGTGGCTCGAGCTCGAGCTCGGCCCGTCCGTTCACGTTCTCTCGATCGAGGCGGGACCTGCCGCCCCACGTGGGGCCGATCTCGCGCTCGACGCCCTCGGGGGCGCAATCGCGCCCTTCGGCCGCACCCTCGTGGGCCTCCGCGCGGGCGGGTTCTACGTGCTCACGTCGCCGAGCGGCGCGGCCGGTGGCGTGGCTCCCGCCGCGCTGCCGCGCTGGAACGGCGAGGCGATGCTGACGGTCGGCCTCGCCCTTCGCTAGTCGAGCTTCGCTGGGACCGAGCCGTCAGCGCGAACGCGGTCAGCCCGCTTCGGAACCGGAATCCGAGGCGCCGTCTGCATCCGCGCCTCCGTCCGGACCGACCTCGCTCGCGGCGTCGCCCGACGAGGAGTCGGTGCCAGTCTCCGTGGCCGGGGCATCGGAGGCGTCGCCGCCCGTGCCGGCATCCGCGGCGTCGCCCACGTGGTCGGTCGCCGTGTCGGGCGTCGTCGTGTCGGTCGCGTGATCCGTCGCCATGTCGGTCGCGGTATCAGGGGCCACGTCAGGATGAGCGTCTGAGCCACCGGCGCCCGTGGCGTCAGCCCCGGCGCTGCCACCCGCACCCGCGGAGGCATCGGCGCCGGCGTTGCCGCCCGCGCCCGCGCCGCCCGTGCCCGCGCCGCCCGTGCCGGCTCCTCCCGTGCCCGCTCCGCCCATGCCCGCTCCGCCGTCTTTTCCGGCTTTTCCACCGTCGGGATTCTTGGTCCCGCTGCTTCCGCAGGCGACCAGAACCAACCCCAGAACCATCGAACAACCAATCAGGCGAAGTGAGCGCATCGGGATCCTTTTGAAAGTTGCGGTCTGTGAGTATCACGACGGGCCAAAGGCCGCAATGCGGCAAAATGTCGCGCCTCACTTTTCTTTTCCTCGAGGCGACCCACCTTTCGGAAGGTGTTATGCGCGGTCGACGCGGCCGCGCATCCCGGTTTCTGGCACCCTCGTCCGGCGCTGATGGCGACTTAGGTTGTCAGCATGATGCGAGTCTCTCCTTGGCGAGCTGTCGCGATTATTTCAGGCGCCGTGCTGCTTGGATGCGGCGGCACGAAGCCGGGCTCTAGCAGCGATACGGGCGCCACGCGGGGCGATCCCGGGATGGGCGGCGCCGGCGGCGCGTTCACGACGGCCAATATCACCGTCGACGCGGCCAAGAACGCGATGCACATGGACGCGTGCGGAGTCACGCCCGCCGTCATCCCCGATGTCGCCGCGGGCACGTACACGATCGCGCTCAGCGCGAGCACGCTCACGAAGGGAGGCGTGTCGGGGCCAACGCCGCCGCCGCCATCCTTCGACAACTACGTCATCGTCCACGCGCCCTTGCCTGCCGGCGACCCGAACGAGGACCATCGGTTCTTCATGCTGAACGGGATCGGCGCGACGGCGTCCGTCACGCTCCCCGGCATGGGAACGATCGAAGTGATGTTCGTCGACTCGGACCTCGCCGACAACGCGGGCACGGCGACGGTGACGCTCTCGCCGGGAGGGGCCAGCACGACGGTGGACGCGACGAAGAACGTCCTGGCCTACGACACCAACTGTCATTCGACGCCGGCCATGCTCGTGGTCCCCGACGGAAAATATCGGGCGACGCTCGTCGACAGCACCTTCTCCTCGGGGGCAGGCGCGCACGACGACTTCGTCCTGCTCCGCATCCCGAGCGAACAGCCCCACGAAGACTTCCGATACGTCATCTTGAACGGAGTGGGGACGTACCACGACTTCAGCCCGTTCAACAGCGAGACCGTGCTGGCCTGGTACATCGGCGCGAGCGCCGGCTCTGGGCTCGCCACCGTCATGGTGTCGAAGCAGTAGCAGCGAAGCGGCTCCGCGAGCCCTAGCTCGGCAAGCCGAGGTCGCGCCAGCCCACCATGCCGCCCGCGAGGTTGGCGACGCCTGGCAGACCCGCCTTCGCGAGAATCACGGTCGCCAATCCCGCGCGTCTGCCGGTCTGGCAGACGACGACGACCGGCTTGTCGGCCCTCACCTCGGAGAGGCGCGCGTGCAGCTCGTCGAGCGGGATGAGCTGCGCGCCCTCGAGGTGGCCGAGCTCGCCGTCGAACTCGGCCGGGCTGCGCACGTCGAGCACGCGAACGTCGTCGCGGTGGCGGGCCACCCACTCGGGCGCGATCTCCGGCAGGCCGGCGTAAGTCCGCACGACCGGTCCCCATGGCGGCGTCGGCCCCGGCGCGTCGCTCTCTGGCCGCCCAGCGCGCATGTTCGCCGGAACGGCGACGGCGAGCTGCTTGGGGTGCGGCAGCCCGAGGTTGCGCATGTACCCGACGAAGTCCTCCTCGCGGGCGCCCCCGCCGATGCGCGGGTTGTAGCGACGCTCCTCGCCGATCGTGCTCGCCGTGCGTCCTTCGTAGTCGTGCGCCGGGTAGACGAGGCACGCCTCGGGAAGCGTGAACAGCTGCTCGCGAATGGACCGGAACAAGCGCCCCGCGTCCCCTTGCTGAAAGTCTGTGCGGCCCGCGCCGCGGACGAGCAGCGCGTCGCCCGTGAAGACCATGCCG
>DATKFB010000443.1:0-3097 GCA_035544435.1 Polyangia bacterium | reverse complement strand
CGACAACGCCCTCGCGGGCTGGCTGCGCGCCGAGGCGCGCGCGCGCAAGATCGAGATCGCGCCCGACGCGATTATCGCCCTCGCCGAGCTGGCGGGGCCCGAGCTCGGCCGTCTCTCGCAGGCGCTCGACCAGCTCGCGCTCTACGCCGCGGGTCGCGCCATCGCGCTCGCGGACGTCGAGGAGCTCGTCCCCGAGACGCGACAGCGCAACGTGTTCGAGCTCATGAAGGCCATCGGCGCTGGCGACGTGGCGCGCGCGCTCGGCCTGCTGGCCAACATGCTGCGCAATCGCGAGCCGGCGCTGCGCATTCAGTTCATGCTCGCCCGCCAGATGCGCCAGATCTGGCGCGCCAAGGAACTGCTCGCCGCGGGCGCGGCGCGGGGCGAGATCGCGTCGGCCGTGGGCATGAGCCCCTACTTCCTCGACGACGTGCTCCTGCCGGCGAAGCGCATGTCGCACGCCACGCTGGCGCGTGCGTTCGAGCGGCTCTACCAGTCGGACGTCGCGCTCAAGTCGTCGCGCGTCGACGAAGACCTGCTCATCTCGCGCCTCGTGCAGGCGCTGGCCGAGGACGCGAAGGTGACGCCCGCAAAGCCCACGGCGCGGGCGCGCTGAGCGCGTTAGGCGGAAGACGCCGTCAGCCGGCACGCCGTCAGCGAGAGGACGCCGTCAGCCGAGGGCATTGACCGCGACGGTCAGGCGCGACACCGAGCGGGACGCCGTGCCGCGCTTGATGACGCCCTTCGACGCCGCCATGTCGATCGCGCGGACCGCGACGGGGAGCGCGGCCTTGGCGGCCTTGGCGTTCTTTTGGTCGAGCGCCGTGCGCACCTTCTTGATGGCGGTGCGCATCGCCGTCTTGCGGGCGACGTTATGGGCCGTGCGCGTGACGCGCTGGCGGTTGGCTTTCTGGGACGACTTGATGTTGGCCACGAATGGATCTCCTCGAATCTACAGGGGCGGCATCATGATCACCGGGCCGCGTCCTGTCAACTGTACCCGTGCCCGAGCGCCGTCCCAGCCCGTTGCGCTATCCCAGCCCGGCGCCCTCGAGCTCGGCCTCGTCGAGGCCGAAGAAGTGCCCGGTCTCGTGCAGCAACGTCACGCGCAGCTCCTCGCGCAGCTCGTCCTCGTCCTCGGCGACGCGCTCGATGTTGCGCCGGAACAGGACGATCTGGGTGAGGCCCGGCTGCCCGCCGACGTGCGGCATGTCCGGGTAGGCCGTGCCCGTGAAGAGGCCCAGGGCCCGAGGATCGAGCCCGCCCGCGACGTCGGCCTCGGCCGGCAGCTCGGCGACGATGATGGGGACGTCCCTCAGCAGCGCGCGTGCGCGGTCCGGCAGCTCTCCGAGCGCGCGTTCCGCCACGGAGGACACGGTCTCCTCGTCGAGCCGCACGCCTTCGCCCCCCGCGTCCACGTCCTCGCGCGGCGCGGCGTCGAGCGTCCACGTGCGCTTCCACGCCGTTCGCATCAGCTCCTCGTCGTCGAGCTCGGCGGCGGCACAGCCGAGGGCGTACCAGGCGTCCGGCTCGTCCGGCTGCGCGGCCGTGAGCGTCTTGAGGCGCTTGACGGCGACGTCCGCCTCACCCACCGCCTGGTGCAGCTCGGCGATCTCGAGAGCGAGCGGCAGATCGCCGAGCACGACGTCGGGCGGCGGCAGATCGGCCAACGTCCGCTTGGCCTCGTCGAGCTCGCCGAGCTCGGCCTCGAGGCCGGCCTTGAGGGCAAGCGCCGAGAGGTACTCCTCCTCCTCCTCGGCGAGATCGAGGGCGCGCTCGGCGTGGCGCTGCGCCTCCTCCATCGTCTCCGGCTCGGTCGCGAGCAGCTCGGCCATCCAGAGCTCCGGCGTCGCCCACTCTGGGTCGCCGGCGGCGGCGCGTCGCAGCAGCTCGAGCGCCCGCGCGGCGTCGGACTCCTCTCGAAAGCACGCGGCCAGCAGGAGCAAGGTGTCGGGCGCGTCGGCCTCGAGGCGCGCGGCGCGCTCGCGCGCCGCCGCGAGATCGCCGGACTCGAGCGCCTCCCAGGCGGCGTCGAGCGCCGCGTCTGGATCCTGCAGGGTGATCTCGCTGTCGCGCATGGGAGTTCCTAAGGCGTGAGGGCCGCGACGCCGACCATCGCGGCGAGGGAGTCGAGCATATACCAAGCGCCCACCTCGGTCGTGCGCAGCGCGTCCTCGGGCGCGCCGAGCGGCGGCGCCACCTCGACGACGTCGGCGCCCAGCAGCGGAAACTCCGCGCCCACCCGTCGGATGAGCGCGCGCACGAACGCCACGGACAACCCGTCGGGCGCGGGCGCGCCCGTCGCCGGCGCCGCCGCCGCGTCGGTGGCGTCGATGTCGTTCGACAGGTACACGCGACGCACGCCGATGGTTCGGAGGTGCGCGAGGATCTCGTCGATGACGCCCGGGCCGCGCGCGCGCACCTCGTCGCCCCAGAACTGCCGCACGCCGAGGGTGCCCTCCCAGTGCGCCTTGTCCCGCCCCGATGCGCGGATGCCCACCTGAACGAGGCGCCCGCCGCGCCCCAGGAGCTCGTTCGCGTGGTACGCCCACGTCGCGAAGCAGTAGCGCACGCCGAGGCGCGCGGGCAGGAGATCGGTGTGCGCGTCCGGGTGAACGATGGCCCACGGCTCGCGCGCGTGGCGCGCTAGCGCTGCGACGACGGGCCAGGCCACGGAGTGATCGCCGCCCAACATGAAGACGCGCAGGTCGGCGTTGAGCGCGAGGAGCCGATCGACGACCCGCTCCGCCATCGACAACGGCGAGACGGGCAGCTCGACGTCCGCGCCGGCGCCGTAGAGCGCCTCGCGCGCGGCGTCCCGCTGGCGGTCACTCAACATGTCGTCGTGAAGCAGGTGCGGGATCACGAAGACGTCGCCGACGTCGACGATGCCCTCGCGCGCCGCGATCTCCCGGAAGGCCGGACAAAGGCGCAGCGCGGCCTGTCGCACCCCCTGCGGCCCGTAGGCGGCGCCGCGCATGAGGCCCGCGCCGCAGTCCGAAGGAATGCCGAGGATCGCGACGCGCGCCCGCGGCACCGCGGCGAGCGCTTCGCGCCAGCGCGCCTCGACTTCGGCGGCGCCGGCGCCGCCGTAGAG
>DATKFB010000442.1:0-2803 GCA_035544435.1 Polyangia bacterium | reverse complement strand
CCTCGCGTCGGCAGCCGTTGCGCTCGAGATCGGCGGCGGGAAGGTGCGCAGCGCACGCGTCGTGCTCGGTGGCGTGGCGACGAAGCCGTGGCGGTGCCGCGAGGCGGAGGACACTCTCGTCGGGCAGCGACCGTCGCCCGTGCTCTACGAGGCCGCGGCCGCGGCAGCGTTGCGCGACGCGGTGCCGCGCCGGTACAACGCGTTCAAGGTGCCGCTCGCGCGCCGGGTGGTGGTGCGCGCGCTCATGGCCGCAGGAGCGCCGGAGTGAGCGAGCTAGGGTGATCTCCCGAACGCCCCGTGCCAAAAGTCCGGCTTCGGGTCGCAGGCCCAGCGTGCGCCGAAGGCGTCGCGCACCACCTTCTCGGCGAGCTTCCCGCGGGGCGAGAAGCCCCAGGGAGCCTCTTGCGAGACGTCGTCCGGGTCGGCGTACACCCGCCAGACGAAGAAGCCGGCGAAGTCCGGTTCGTCGAGGAGGGGGGCGAGGAGAGCGCGATAGGCGTCGGCCTGGGCCGCCTCGTCGACCCGCACGCCGCTCATCGCGTCCGGCCACTCCCAGGGTCGAACCGCGGGATCGGGGCGTGTCGTGTATCCCGTCTCGGTGAACATCACGGGTTTGCCCCAGGCCTCGGCGAGGGCGTGGACTCGCTCGCGAATGGCGCGCGCGCCCTGGAGGAGCTCGCCTTCGCTCGCACCGGCTCGCTGCGCCAGCGGATAGAACGCGTTGATGCCGATGACGTCGAGCTGTCCGAGGATGACCGTGTCGTCGACGTCGTCCCAGTTGGCCGAGTACGTGACGAGCCCGCGGTAGACGCTTCGCACGTCGCGCACGACCCGCTCGAAGAGCGGCGCCCGGGCGGTCGTCACCCACGAGCGCAGCTCGACGCCCGCGGAGAACATGTCCGCGCCCGTCGCTTCGGCGACCTCGGCCCACGAGCGCGCGAACCGGTCGTACGCGTCCGCCCAGCGCCGCCAGCCCTCGTCGGTGCCGGGGTCGATGAGGGCCCGCCACTGCCCGGACTCGACCCACAAATGGGGCACGAGCATCACCCGAAGGCCGCGCGCGTGAGCCATCTGGATGGCGCGCGCGACGTCGGCTCGGTTGCGCTCGAACGGCGCTTCGAAGGTGAAATCGATGCCCGTCCCCCCGAGGTCGGCCACGCGGCCGAACGGTGTGATCGCCACCCAGGTTGCGCCGAGGGCGCGCGCCTCGACCAGCGTGCGCTCGTACGCGGCCGACGCGTAGCCGACGCCGGGGTGGTACGCATTCTCGATGGGGCCGACGGTGATGCCGCGGACGCCGCCCACCTCGGCGCGCCTCCACGAGTCCGCGCCCGGAGTGGCGAGTGCGAGCTGCGCGGCAAGGGCGAATGCGAACCGCGCCGCGTCGGTCATGCGCCGCCGTCGAGGAGGGCGTCGGTGACGGCGGCGAGGTCCCCGGCGGTCGCGTCGGCCCCGGCGCGTTCGAGCTCGTCGCGGGAGCACGAGTGTGTCACGGCGACGCAGCGCAGGCCCGCGCCCTTGGCGGAGCGGACGCCGCCGGGAGAGTCCTCGATGGCCACGGCGGCGGCCGCATGGCCCAGCGCGCTCAGCTCCCGAAGGGCGTGCTGATAGGGCATCGGATCGGGCTTGGACACCGCAGCCTTCTCGGCGCTCACGACGAACCGGACCTCACCGCTCACGCCCATCTTCTCGAGAGCAAAGGCGATCTCGCGCTCGAGAGAGCCGGACACGATGCCCACGGGCCCCAGGCGGGCGCGGCGCGCGATGAGGTCGGCGGCGCCCGGAAACACGCGGAAGGCCTCCTCGAAGCGGGCCATGAAATGGGGGCTCTTGGCGGCGACGAGCGCGCGCACCTCTTCCTCGCGGAGCGTCTTGCCCGAGTGCGAGAGGACGGTGCGGAAGACGCCGGCGTCGTCCAGGCTGAGGAAGCGTTCGGCATACTCGCGCTCGCCGATGACGATGCCGCGCGGCGCGAGAACGTCGTTGAACGCCGCGAGGTGAACGGGCTCGCTGTCGACGAGCACGCCGTCGAAATCGAAGAGCGTGGCGATCACGACCGCCTCTTCTTACTTGGCCGCGGCCACGCGCTCAAGATCGAGCGCGACGATGACTGCACGCCCGAAGCGGGCGTCGAGGGAACGCTTGGCTTCTACGAAGCCATCGCGGCGGACCGAGATCATGTGCGATCCGGCGGAAAGCTCGGCGGAAAGAGGCGTCGGGCCGAGGGCCTGCCTGCCGTCGATGATCACGGTCGCGCCGGGGGGGGTGGTCGTCACGGTCAGGTTCGATGGACGGGTGCGCAGGACTCGGAGCTCGTGCTCGGCCTCCGCGCGGTCCTGGGGGGAGAGGTCGTGCAGCGTCAAGTACTCCTCGATGGAGGCCCCGGCCGATTCGGGATCGTCGAGCCGCTCTTGCGACCGCGCGAGGTTCCAGAGCTCGCTCGACGGGCCACCCATGCGATACGCCGCTCGAAAGTAGCGGATCGCGTCCGCGTAACGGCTTTCGCGGAACGCGCGCACGCCCTCCTGATCGAGCTCGCGCGCCGACTCGACGTTGGGATGGGCGCGGATGCCGGGCTCGCCGTCGGCGCCGCCGAACGAGGAGGGCAAGGCACACGAGAGGGTGGCCGTGAGCGCGATCGCGGAGAGGCGCATGCCCTGCCGGCGAGCTTACGCCAGGTTGTGCCCTTTCGGGGCCGCCACCCGGCTCAGGCGGACACGAGCACGATGCGGGTCACCTCGGGAGGCGCTCCTACGCGCGAGGGAGGCCCGACGGTTCCGAAGCCCCGGTTGACGTACAGCGT
>DATKFB010000441.1:0-6074 GCA_035544435.1 Polyangia bacterium | reverse complement strand
GACGGCGCCGTCGACCGCGGCCAGGCTCGCGATGAGCCGGCTCATCTCGAAGACGGATTGCTCGAGCTTCTCGAGGTCCGGGTGCGTAGCGCGCGCGAAGTCCGACCAGTCCATCGACGGGCTCGTCGTACCGGACGCGAGGCGATCGAGGATCTGGAAGAGCAGCGTCCGGTAACGGCGCGGCGGCTCGTCGTCGGCGAAGCAGTACTTGATGCCGAGGTTCTCGAGCACGCGCGTGGAATCGGCGAGCGCCTCCACGACGAGGATCATGCCGCCGTGGCGCGAGCCGCGCACGAGCTGGATGGCGCGGCGGAGCATGTGCTGGCCCACGCGCCCCACGAGCGACTGGTCGGCGGCCGTGGGCGAGCGCGTGCGCGCCTGCCCGGCCGCGTGCTCCTCCTGCACCTCGTGCAGCTCGCGCTCGAACAGCGCCGGCAGCCACTCGGAGTCGAACACGTCGAGCGTGGCGTTGACGAGCGCGCCGCGCTCGAGCCCGCCCACGAGCTTGCCCGCGCAGCGCACGGCCAGCCGCCCGGGGCCGTTGACGTGCACGATGGGATCGTAGGTCCAGTTGGGCACGACGTTGCGCCCGCCCCACGTGGGCGCGAGCCAGGCCGGCCCCGAGTGCGCGATGCCCCAGATGCGCAGGTCGTTGCCCTCGGCGTGCGCGCCGATGAGCGCGGCCTCGAAGGGCGCTGAGGGGCCGAGGCCGCGCAGCTCGTCGGCGGTGAGCGCCCGGCTCTCGCCGAACTTGAGGCGCAGCACGCCCTCGTTGGCCCGGCCGTTCTCGGGCAGCGCGTCGGGCGGCGTCAACAGCAGGCGAAAGCGCGTGGGCCGCGCCTCCTCGGACGTGAGCGACGCCTCGAACGCGATCGCGAGCGCCTCCGTGAGCAGCTCGTCCGAGAGCCAGAGCGTACGCCCCGCGGGCCAGTGGTCGCGCACGTACCGGCCGAGCTCGAGCGGATAGGCGTACCGGCGGGTCATGGTTGCAAGCATACCCGGGCCCACGCCGCGCGCCGCGGTTGCGAGCGCCCGCACACGCCTTAGCTTTCCCGGAGGAGGCTCGGATGTTTCAGGACGGTGACGAAAAAAGGAATCACCTGCACGAGCTCATCAAAGACTTCGACACGGCCATGCTCGTTACGCGCGCGCCGGACGGCAGTCTGCGCGGCCGGCCGCTCACCGTGGCGGCGGCGCAAGACGACGGACGCCTGTACTTCTCGACGAGCACCGAATCGCCCAAGGTCGCCGAGCTCGAGGCCGACGCGCACGTCGCCGTGACGTTCCAGGACGACAAGCGCTACGTCTCGCTCTCGGGCACGGCGCGCCTGACGCGCGACCGGGCGCTCATCGAGCGGCTGTGGAGCGAGTCTTGGAAGGTTTGGTTCCCGAAGGGCAAGATCGATCCCACGCTGGCGATCTTGGTGGTGACGCCCGTCGCCGGCGAGTACTGGGACCAGACGGGCCTCGCGGGCCTGCGCTACCTGGCGTCGTCGGTGAAGGCCTACGCCACCGGCAAGAAACCGCCCGACGGCACGGACGAGCGCCAGAACGCCAAGGTCCCTCTCTGAAGAGCGCGGCGGTTCACGGAAAGGAGCGCGCCATGGGCAAGGTGGTCGCAGGGATGACGATGTCGCTCGACGGCTTCGTCAACGATCGAAACGGCGACACGAGCCGCCTCTTTCCGGCTCTTCCGAAGATCCGCGAGCTCGAGGTCGTCAAGCGCGCCATGGGCAGGACGGGGGCGGTGCTCATAGGCCGCCGCGCCTACGAGATGGCCCACGGCGACTTCACGAGCTTCGAGTACCAGGTGCCGATCTACGTGCTCACGCACCAGCCCCCCGAGCGCGTCGCGAGGGGCGAGAACGACCACCGGCGGTTCCACTTCGTGAGCGAGAGCCCCGAGATGGCCGTGGCGCAGGCGCGCGACGCCGCGGCCGGCAAGGACGTGGCGGTCGTGGGGGGCGTGAGCGTCGTACAGCAGCTGCTGCACCGCGGCCTCGTCGACGAGCTCGTCGTGGGCCTGGCTTCGGTGGTCCTGGGCGGCGGGCTCCGCTTCTTCGAGGGTGAGAACGACGCGGGCCTCGCGATCGAGCAGTTGGAGGTCATCACCGGCCAGGGGCGGACGGACGTAAGATATCGGGTGATCGGCGTCGGCTGAACGAACGAACGCTCCTCGTGCGCGTGGTGCGCTACTGGTGGACGACGTCGACGCTGTACACCTCGACGAGGGAATGGGCCGTCGTGCCCGGCGTCCCTCTCGTCGCGGTTTGATCGTAGTTGCCCACCTTGAAGTAGAACTGGCTCCCCAGGATGCCGGCGCTGGGCGTGTGCGAGTAGACCTGATTCCCGTTGATTGAAACCGTCAGCACGTTCTTGGAGAAGCCCATCGTGAACGTGTACTTCGTATTCAGCGGGACGGCGTTGCCGAGGCCCGTGCTCCCGCCGGCACCCTTGGCCTCTTCATAGAACAAGCTGAACCCGCCGCTCGAATATTGCAGCTCCCCGAGCGTGATGGACCGAGGGCCGTTGAACACCTGGGCGATGGTGATGCCTCCGCCTTTCACCACCTTCCCGGTCACGGTCATCGTGTTCGTTCCCGCGGGCGACCAGTTGGCCGCGCCGCCCGTGGCGTTCGATTCGCGCAGCTCGGACCGGGGGTGCACCGAACCCGACGTCGTGACGCCCGTGGCGGGGTCCATGAACATCTGGCCCCCGTCGTCGCCTCTATAGAAGTAAATGTCCGAGAAGGTCGCGAGCTCCGGCGGCGCGACGGTCATCGGAGCGGTCCCGCTCCCAACCGGCAGCTGGAGCTCCCAGATTGAATAATCGATCGGTCCCGGAGGACCGGCGTCCTTGCCGGCGCCGCCGTCCACGACGCCCGCGCCGCCATCATCTCCCGCGCCAGCCGCGCCGCCAGCGTCCGTCGCCGTAGCTCCCGGGGTGGCGCTCGTTCCGGCGTAGCCGCCGGCGCCGCCGTCGCCCGAGCCTCCGCCGGCGCCGGCGACCAGGCTTCCACCCGCGCCGGTCGTCGGCGGCGTCGCGCTGTCACCCGAGATGCGGGGGCCCGCGCCCGCGCACGAGAAGATCCCCGCACAGAGACTCGCGCAGACACCGAGAGGCAGGCCCGCGTGATGAGAGCGAACTGGCTTCATACATAAATCCAGTGTCGCGAGCGGGCTCTTCGGACGCGCGACGAGGGCTCGCGCCGAAGAAACCGACGCCTCGCAGTCCCTTCATTCTGGACTGCAACGCAACGACAAGGAAGCCAAGCCTCAGCGACGCCGCGGCACCCGGAGGGTCGCGTCGTCGGATCTTCTTTCCCGCCCCATTCTTGCGGCGACGCGTCGCCAAGACGCGTCGCGTCTCCTCAACAAGAGGGTGGGTAAGAGGGTGGGTGGCCGATCAGCGGCAACGCCAGCGGTCAGTCGTGAGGCAAACGCAGGCGACGCCGCCTCGCTCCCGACAATTCACGTCGGTGCCCGAGACGCATCTCCCACCGTTCACGACCCCCTGCCGGCACGCGGGAATGGCGTCCGGAAGGGCGTCGCGCACGATGACGTCACGGACGATCGCGTCGGGACGGACGATCGCGTCGGCCCTTCGCGCGGCGTCGCGGGCGGTGCCGGCGTCCCTGCCGGTCCGTCCGCCCGCCCCCGCATCTCGCGAAACTCCGCCGTCTCGGTTTCCCGTGGCGCCGGCCTGTCCGGTCCCACCGACGCCGGCCTGCCCATTGTCCCCGGCCTGACCAGTCCCCTGGTCGCCGGCGCTGCCCTGCCCCGTTGCACCGCCCGAGCCGCTGGCCGTCGTCCCGGCCGTTCCCGTCGTCTTTCCAGAGTCAGGCGTCTCCGAGCTCGTCCCCCCGCAACCCTGTCCGGCTGCGGCCAGGACCACCACGAGCGCCACCAAACTGCCGTGATAAATTGTTCTGGTCTTGGTCGTCATGCAGTCACTCCCAGTGAAGGATGAGGTCAGGTCAGGTGGGTAAGTGGCGGTGGGGACGAGCGCTCGTCAAAAAAGCGACGCGCAGGCGCCGGTAGCACCTATGACCTGAGAATCACGATGGAAATACGCGGTCTTCTCGCGGGTGACCACCCCACCCGAAAATTCGGACGGCCTAGCGCGGCAGCCTCAGGCCCCCGCGAGCAGCAGCGAGCTTGCTTCCTTCTCTCCCGATTGGCCGATCTACATTTCCCTTCGGAGGTCGTCCCATGAGCCACCAAGTCGAACGCTGCGACTTCATCGACATGCTCGAGGAATCCGCCAAGCTCCACCGCCCGCTCGCCGTCACCCTCCGCGGGGACACGCGCTTCTCCGACTCCGTCCGGGACATCGTCACCGAAGCCGGCGATGACTACGCGGTCTTCCGCCAACACGGACGCGTCGCCGTTCGCGAGATACTCGACTGCGTTTGGACTGCGCCCCGCGAAGCGACCTACGACCCGAAGCTATGAGCCGGGCCTCCATGCCCGCCACGCCCGCGACGCGCCTCATTTCGGCAAGCGACTTCCCTCCCGAGGTCCTGCGCCTCTTCGATGAGTACGTTCACAACCTGATCGATCGCCGCGCCTTCCTCGACCGCGCGTCCAGGTTCGCCGCGTCCGGCCTCACGGCCGCCGCGTTCCTCGAGGCTCTCAGCCCGCGCTTCGCGGAGGCGCAGCAAGTGCGGCCCACCGACGCGCGCCTCCACGCCGAGAGCGTCGACTTTCCTTCCCCGAGGGGCACCGTCAAGGGCCGCGGCTATTTGGTGCGGCCCTCGGCCAGGACGGCCGCCAAGCATCCGGCCGTGCTCGTCGTGCACGAAAACCGGGGGCTCAACCCGCACATCGAGGACATCGCGCGGCGACTGGCGCTCGAGGGCTTCCTCGCCTTCGCACCCGACGCTCTCGCCCCGCTCGGCGGGTACCCCGGCGAGGAGGACAAGGCGCGCGCGCTCTTCGCCAAGCTCGACCAGACGAAGACGCGCGAGGACTTCGTGGCGGCGGCCACGTTCCTGCGCGCGCGGCCCGAGAGCAACGGGCACCTCGGCGCCATCGGCTTCTGCTACGGCGGCGGCGTCGTCAACCTCCTCGCGACGCGGCTGCCGGACCTCGAAGCCGCAGTGCCCTTCTACGGAATGGCGCCCCCGCTCGAGGCGGTGCCCCACATCAAGGCCGCCCTCCAACTCCACTTCGCCGCGAACGACGAGCGCATCAACTCGTCGTGGCCGGCCTATGAAGAGGCCCTCGAGGCCGCCCACGTCCGTTACGAGGCGCACTCATACCCGGGCACGGAGCACGGGTTCAACAACGACACGACGCCGCGCTACGACCCCGGCGCGGCCAAGCTCGCCTGGCAGCGCGCCGTGACGTTCTTGAATCACGCCTTGCGCAAGTGAGCGGAGCCGCCACCGCGGGGCGAAGTCGGCGCGAGAATCCTTTTCTCCCTTTGCGCATCCTTTTGCATGCCTACGTTTGGCCGCAAAGGAGCTCCCCATGAAAGCCGTCGTCCTCCCCTCGTTCGGTCAAGCCCAGCGCCTCGAGCTGCGTGACGTCGCCGAGCCCACGCCGGGTCCAAATGAAATCAAGATCCGCGTCGTCGCGGCCGGCATCAATCCCATGGACTGGAAGCTCCGCAGCGGCGCGCTCCAGTCGTACTTCCCGATCGATCTGCCTGCCGTCCTCGGCCGCGACGTCGCGGGCGAGGTCGTCGCCGTGGGCGCGAGCGTCACGAGGTTTCGAGTGGGCGCGCGCGTGTGCGGGCTCGTGCAACACGGCTACGCCGAGTACGTCGTCGCGCCAGAGAGCGCCTGGGCCGAGGTGCCGGCGACGCTCGATCTCGTCGAAGCGGCGGCGCTGCCGCTCGTCTTGCTCACGGGCGCTCAGCTCATCGAGGCGGCCGTCGATGTTCACGCCGGCGAGAGCGTGCTCGTGACCGGCGCGACCGGCGGCGTGGGCCGCGTCGCCGTGTACGTGGCGAAGCAACGCGCCGGCACCGTCTACGCGGGCGTGCGCGCCTCGCACGAGTTCGAGGCCGCCAAGCTCGGCGTCCACGCGGTCGTGGCGCTCGACGACGAGCGCCAGATCGAAGCGCTG
>DATKFB010000440.1:0-4038 GCA_035544435.1 Polyangia bacterium | reverse complement strand
ACGCAGGCCCGGTCGCAGGCGTGCGTCCCGCCGAAGCGGCGGCCACGCCCGTCGCCGAGGCGGCCGCCCCACTGGCCGCACCGCTGACCGCACCGCTGAACCTGGCCGGGACCTGGGAGGGACCCTGGAGCGACCACGCGCATGACCAACTTGGACGGCTCTACCTACAGGTCGGCCAGGACGGCTCCGTCGCGGGCTGGATGTACAACACGTCTGCGAAGCAGAGCTACCGGATGTACGGCGCGTTGACGCCGGCGGGCGCGCTCGAGCTCACTTGCCAGTGTCCGCCGGGACGACAGTTCGTTGCGCGCGGCGGTGTCCACGCCGCCGCAGATGGCGAGCTCAAGGGTGAGCTCTCGCTGGCGTCGCCCTCCGGCGTGTTCGGCCAGCAGCGCGTGACGTTGCACCGCTCGACCGCGGCCCGTTGAGCGCCGACGCGTCGCAGTTTACGCGCCCCCCCGGGATGCCCTACACTGCGCCACCATGATCATCAGACGCCTGCGCCTCGCTCGCTGTTTCCCCAGCGCGTGCGCCGTCACGCTGTGCGCGTTCGCGGGTTGCGCCAGCTCGACGGTGCTGCAGACGCAACCGCCGGGGGCGCGCGTGTCGATCAATGGCGCCGTCGTCGGAAACACTCCCTATACGCTCACCGACACGAAGATCGTCGGCTCGTCGACGCCCATCCACTTCGAGTACCCCGGCTACGCGCCGCTCGACGTCACGATATCGCGCAGCGAGGAAGTCGACGTCCTGCCGCTCATCGCCGGGATCTTCGTCTTGATCCCTCTTTTGTGGGTCATGAAGTATCAGTCCACACACCTTTATCAGCTGCAACCGCCGGGGCCTGGATACGCTCCGGCGCCGAACGGCTGGGCCCCGCCCGCCCAAGGCTACCCGCCACCGCCCGCGGGTCCCGCCGGATATCCACCGCCTCCCCCGGGGTACCCGCCTCCCGCGCAGTAGCGCGACGGTCGTCGGCGACGGGCGAGCTCAGCTGAGGGCGCGCGCGATGAAGTCCGGGTGCAAGCCGAGCCCCAGAAAGCCCGCCGTTCCGGGCACGAGGCCGAAGACGGCGAACACCAGCGAGACATAGAGGAGGCGGCGCTTCTGAGTCAGCGCCGTCACGGCGAAGAGCGCGAGCGCGATCGAGGTCGACGCCTCGGCCATGTCGAACTGATCGTCGTGGAGGTTGAGGCGGTCGTACTCGACCTGGAAGCCCGCCGCGGTCTTCTTGAGCTCGGCCTTCTCGCTCTCGTAGTGTCCGATCTTCTGCTCATACTCGGCGATGGTCTTCTCGACGAGCGCGCGCGTCTCGGGTGTCGCGGGGTGCGAGAGCTTCTGTTGCAGGCGCAGGCCGTCGAGCGCCGATTCGGCGATGTTGAGCTTCGTGCCCTTCGCCTGGTAGTCGGCCCAGGTGTCGATGGCGCCCGCCTGCGCCTGCTGCATCGACTGGCAGATGTTGCCGTCCTTGACGTTGCAGACGGCGATGAACGTCGCCGTGATGGCCGCGCTGATCGCGACGATCGTGTTGAGGCTGAAGCGTTCGCCGCCCGCCCCGCGCGTGCGCTCGACAGCCTCGTTCACCGTGTCGGCGAGATCTCCCATCGCGTCGAAAGACGACTATCGGGCGGCATCCGCCGAGGTGTCAACGCGCCGCACGAGCAACGATCGAGATTGTCTAATCATTTCACCATATATGACCACGTCGCGCCTCGTCACGAAGTGACCTCGGCCCTGTTCGGCGCCGACGCCGCCCGGTTACTATGGAGCGATGCGAAGTTTCCGTCCCGTGTCCAAGATGTTTCCGGCGTCGCTGCTGCTGGCGTGTCTCGGCGCTTGCGAGGGAAGCATCTCGAGGGACACGCAGCCCTCGGGCGCCGCGGGCTCGAGCACGGGCGAAGCTGGAACGGCCGGCGCCGCGGGCCAGACGGGCGCCGGCGGCATGCCGGCGGGCGCCGCTGGCGATGGCGTCGAGACGGGCGCCGCGGGGGTCGCGGGCCCGCTGGGCGCGGACGCAGCCGCCGGAACGACGGCGGACGCGACGGGCGCCGCGGGCGCGAGCGTCCCGTCGGCGTTCCCCGCGCGTTTCGCGGCGCCTTACGTCGAAACGTGGAACAACGCCTCGCTCACCGATCTCGCGACGGCGACGGGCAACAAGTTCTACACGCTCGCGTTCGTCATCGGGAGCAACGGTTGCACGCCGGCGTGGAACGGCAGCAAGTCAGTCGTAGGCGACACGTACTGGGCGACGCAGATCTCGAACCTGCGCAAGGCGGGCGGCGACGTCCTCGTCTCGTTTGGCGGCCAGGCCGGCGTGGAACTCGGCGATGCCTGCAAGACCGTCGAGACCGTTCAGGCCGCGTATCAGTCCGTCATCGCGAAGTACAAGCTGACGTGGATCGATCTCGACATCGAGAGCGGCGCCGAGAAGAACACGACGGACATCGATCGGCGCAACAAGGCGCTCAAGAACCTGCAGACCGTGAACCCCGGCCTCAGGATCTCCTACACGCTGGCCGTCTCGCCGTCGGGGCTCCCGAACGCCGACCGGAACCTGCTCGCCAACGCCAAGACCAACGGCGTGCGCGTCGACACCGTCAACATCATGGCGATGGATTACGGCTCGTGCAACATCGACATGGGCAACGCGGCCATCATGGCGGCTATGGCAACGCAAGCGCAGATCCAAACGCTCGGCACGACCTCGCTCGTCGGCGTGACGCCCATGATCGGCGTCAACGATACCTCCTGCGAGAACTTCACGACCGCGAACGCCTCGGCGCTCATGACCTTCGCGCAGGACAACGCCTTCATCAATCTGCTCGCGTTCTGGGCCATCAGCGCCGACAGGAACCACAGCTACCTGAACATCTTCAAGGCGCTGCGCTGAGCGTCCTCACAGCGACCTCACGTAGTCGAGCAACGCCGCGCGCTCCGACGGCGACAGATCGAGCCCAAAGACGTGGCCGCTCACGGGGCCCGCGCCGCGCGCGCCGCCAGCGTAGCCGGCGTCGAGACGCCGCGGATCGAGCAGCGCATCGAGATCCGGCAGCGTCCCGTCATGGAACAGCGTCGGCCGCTCTCCAACGCCGCGCAAGGACGGCACGCGGTAGAGGCCCGTGCCTCGGTCCAGCGACAGGCCGAGGCGGGGATCCGTTCCGACCTCGGCGAGGGGACGTGGCGCGCTCGTGAGGCCGTCACCCGCGTGGCAGCCCGAGCAGCGCGCCGCGAAGAGCGCGCGTCCCGGCGTCTCGACCGCCGCCGGCGCGGGCAACCCGTCGGCGAGGCTCCACAGGTACTGGGCGATGGCGAGGGCGACGATGCGCGGCGGCCGAATGGCCTGCCCGTGCGACGTGATGAGGAGCGTCTCGACCCGGATCGCGAGCGACACGACGTCGAGCTGGCGCACTGTCGCGTCGTATTGAAGATGAGAGAGGAACCGCACGGGACGAAGATCGGAGACGCGCTCGGGCAGCGACGCATCGCTCGTCGTGACGTCGTTGCGGCCGGGTCCCCACGCGCGGAGATTCGAGCTGATCACGTCGTCGGTGGCGGCGCCGTCGTCGATCATGCGGCCCAGGTCGAGGCGGGCGCTCGGCAGCCCGGGCACGAGGCGGGCCCCCACGACATCGGCGTGGCAGGACGCGCACGACAGTGCGAGCGCGGTGCCCCCCGCGACCTCGACGACGACGATGCCGCCGACGCCGCGCGTCCCGTCGAGCCAGAGGCCGTAGCGCTGGGCGGCGTCGCGCGTGAGCGGCGTGAGCGCCGACGGCGCGAGCTGCGCGGGGTAGCGGAAGAACGCTTCCTCGCCGAGCGCGACGAGCGACGACGACGCATCCCAGGTGGCGTCGTCGGGGAGCTCGAGGGCGCGCGCGTCGGCGGGCAACGCGAGCGGCGTCGGCGGCGCTGCGTCGAGCGCGACGGGCGCGACGGGCGCGACGAGCGGGTTCCAGGCGTCGAGGCGCTCCCAGTCGTCGGCCGCGCCCGTCGCGTAGCGCGCGAGGCGCAACTGCGAATAACCGTTGGCGGGATTGA
>DATKFB010000439.1:0-12848 GCA_035544435.1 Polyangia bacterium | reverse complement strand
CCCACATGGCGCGCCTCGGCCGCGACGTCGAGATCGACTGGCGCTGGCCGGGCGGCACCGCGGAGATCACGCGCTACCTGTCGTCGGAGTATGCGGCGTCGTTCCACCGCCACTGGACGACCGGGCTCGGCCGCCCCTGGTCGGCGGCCGTCGCCGTGGGCTTCGCGCGCTCGACGCCCGCGCCGCTCGCCGGAGGAAGCGACGCCGACGAGGCCCGCCGCGCGTTCCTCGCCTCGGACGTGGGCTGCGGCGTCGATCTCCTCTTCGGGGGCGGCAACTCGGAGTTCGAGAAGCACGCCAAGGCCGGCCGCCTCGTCGACGCGGGCGTCGTCGAGCGCCACCCCGAGCTCTTCGGCGCGGGCGGCATCCCGCGGACGTTCGGGGGCGAGACCTACTGGGATTCCGAGGGGCGCTGGTTCGGGACCTGCCTGTCGAGCTTCGGCGTCTGCTACAACCGCGACGTTCTCGCCGAGCTCGGCGTCGCCACGCCGCCGACGTCGTGGGCGGCCCTCGCGGCGCCCGTCTTCCGCGGCGCGCTCGCCCTCGCCGACCCGACGAAGAGCGGCTCGGTCGGCAAGGCCTTCGAGATGATCATCCAGAACCAAATGAACGAGGCGCTCGAGCGAGCGCGCGCCGCGGGTGAAGGGGATCCGGCGGCGCTCGACCGCGTTGCGACGCGCGAGGGCTGGGCGGCGGGCGTGCGGCTCATCCGGCGCATCGGCGCGAACGCGCGCTACTTCACGGACTCGGCGGTCAAGATCCCGCTCGACGTCGCCATGGGCGACGCGGCGGCCGGCATGTGCATCGACTTCTTCGGCCGCTTCCAGGGCGAGTACGCAGCGAGCGTGGGCCGGCCGGGGCGCGTCGGCTTCGCGACGGCGCGCGGCGAGACGTCCCTCGATGCCGATCCCATCGCGCTGCTGCGCGGCGCGCGCCACCGCGATCTCGCCGTGCGGTTCATCGAATTCGTGCTCTCGGAGGAGGGGCAGAGGATCTGGAGCTTCAAGCGCGGCACGTCGGGCGGACCGGAGCGGTACACGCTGCGCCGCCTGCCCATCCTGCCCCGCCTCTACGACCACGCCTTCGACGCGGAGCGCGCCGATCCCGACGAGAACCCGTACGAGGAGGCGCACGCCTTCGTGTACCGGCCGGCCTGGACGAGCCCGCTCTTCGCGGCGATCGCGCTCGTCGTGCGCACGATGTGCGTCGATCCGGACGACGAGCTGCGCGACGCGTACGGCGCGCTCGTCGCGGCGCACTTCCCGCCGCGCGCCACGGCGCTCTTCGACGACGTCACACTCGTCGACTACGACACCGTCAATGGTCCGCTGCGCGCGGCGCTCCAGGCGTCCGATCCGCTCGACGAGGCGCGCTGGACGATTCGCCTCGTCGAGCATCACCGCGCGCTCTACCGCCGCGTCGCCGCGCTCGCGAGGCAAGGGCAATGAGCGGCGCCGGCCCCGGCCGCTCGCGCGCCCTCACGGCGGCCGTATCCACGACGCTGGGCCTGCTCCTGGCGGTCTTCCTCATGTGGCCGCTCGTCGACGGCGTGCGCGGCGCTTTCATCGACGGCGCCGGTCACGCGACGTTCGCCTACATGGCGACGGTCTTTCGCAACCCTCTTTACCGCGAAGGGTTCGTCAACGCGCTCGCGCTCGCGCTCACGAGCACGCTCATCGCCGCCGTCGTCGGCACGACTGCGGCCGTACTGCTCGATCGCTTCGAGTTTCCCGGCCGGCGCGTCTTCGCGGCCCTCGTGCCTCTCCCGCTCATGGTGCCGCCCTTCGTGGGCGCCGTGGGCGTCAAGCAGCTGCTCGGCACGCAAGGGGCCTTCAACGCCCTGCTCGGGCACCTCGGCGTCATCGATTCACATCACCCCATCGACTGGCTCCGGCGGGGGCGCTTCGCGACGGTGGTCGCGCTCACGGCGCTGCATCTCTACCCGATTGTGTACTTCAACGTGAAGGCGGCGCTCGCGGGGCTCAACGTCGAGCTCGAGGAGGCGGCCGCGAGCCTCGGCTGCCGGGGCCTGCGCCGCTTCCGCAAGATCACGCTTCCGCTCGTGGGTCCGAGCCTCTTCGCGGCGACGAGCATCGTCTTCATCTGGGGGCTGACGGAGCTCGGCGTGCCGCTCATGTGCGACTACACGCGCGTGACGTCGGTGCAGATCTTCTCGGGGCTCAAGGACCTCGGGCGCAACCCGTTCGTCTTCGGCCTCGTCGTCGTCGTGCTCGCCGCCACCGTGACGATCTACGCCGCCGCGCGCTGGCTCGCGGGCCGCGCGCGCATCGCCGGCGCCACGAAGGGCCAGCGCCGTCGGCACGCCGCGCCGCTCGGTCCGCTCGCGGGCTGGGCCGTCGCGCTCGTCATGGCGGCGTTCGTGGGCACGGCGGCGCTGCCCAACCTCAGCGTCGTGCTCGTCGCCTTCGCGCGCGACTGGTACGGGACGGTGCTGCCGTCGGGCCTCACCCTCGACCACGTGCGCGCCGCCGTCGGCCATGACATGGTCGTGCCCTCTATCGGCAACAGCCTGCGCTACGTCACGCTCTCGACCGGGTTCGACCTCGTCATCGGCACCGCCATCGCCTGGCTCGTCGTGCGCACGCCCTCGCGCCTCGCGCGCGCCATCGACGTCGCCGCCATGTTGCCGCTCGCCGTGCCGGGGCTCGTCATGGCCTTCGGGTATCTCTCGATCAGCCGCGAGGGACACGCGCTCGCGTTCCTCAACCCCGTGCGCGATCCCACGGCACTGCTCGTGATCGCCTATGCCGTGCGCCGCCTGCCGTTCGTCGTGCGCTCGGCGGCCGCGGGGCTCACGCAGGTCAGCCTCACGCTCGAGGAGGCCGCCGCGAGCCTGGGCGCGCGCGCGCGGCGCGTCTTCGCGCGCGTGACGCTGCCGCTGCTGGCGCCGCACCTTCTCGCGGGCGGCATCTTCGCCTTCGCGCTGTCGATGCTCGAGGTCTCCGACTCTCTCATCCTCGCGCAGCGCCAGGCCACGTATCCCATCACGAAGGCCATCTTCGAGCTCTACGCGCTCCTCGGCGACGGTCACCAGGTCGCCGCCGCGCTCGGGCTCTGGGCGATGTTGTTCCTGATCGCCGCCGTCGCCATCGCGCGCGTCGTGCTCGGGCGCCGGGAGGGCGGCCTGTTCAAGCTCTGACGGCGCGCGGGTTTGTCAGAGCGTTTGCAAGAACGCCACGAGGTCGTCCTTCTCGGCCGGCTTGAGCGTCGTGCCGAACTCGTGACCCGTGTTGCGATTGCCCGCGACGCGCGCGTCGAGCACGAAGCCTCCGGCGCCGAGCGGGAAGGTCACGGGACGCTTGCGCGCGGGCTCGAGTAGCGCGCGCAGCGTCGGCACCGAGCCGTTGTGCAGGTAAGGGGCCGTCGCCGAGATCGCCGTGAGCGGCGCCGTGCGCACCCAGGACACGCCGACGCGCGCGCGCGTCACGTTCGTCGGCCGCGCCGGATCGGCGCCGATGACGGGCAGGTCGAGGCCGAACGGCCACTCGTCGCGCGGCACGTCGAAGGCCAGGAGCGGCTCCGTGCCGATCCCGCCCGCCCGCGCGTCGGCCTCGGGGTGGAGCTGTGCGTCGCCGTCACCGTCTGCATCGAAGGGGAAAAGACGGCTGTTCGAGAAGACCACGGGTCCGAAGGCGCGGTGGCGCGCGTGGCAGCGCGCGCAGTAGGCGACCTCGGCGTCGGCCGCCTCGGGGACGGGGAGGGACAGCAACGGCACAAGGCGCGTCGCCGCGTCGGTGGTCCCGCCCGTGGCCGCCGCGGCGGCCGCCGGCGCGGCGCCCACTCCCGGCAGCTGCGGATGCGCGAGGTGGCAGTGCGAGCAGCGCCCGAGGGGCGGCGGGTTCTCGGCGAGCGCCAGCGGGCGATCGAGGGGCGCGGCGTTGTGGCAATCGGCGCAGCGCACGGGGATTTTCGCGGCGAGCGGACGCGTCGGGTCGATGGCGGCGAGGATCGGCCCACGGAGCTGCGCCGCCGCGAACCCGCGCGGCGCGCGCTGCAGGATCTGGCGATTGGCGATCTCGCCGACGACGCGTTCGACGAAGAGGGCGCGGCCCCGCGCGACGCGCTCGAGATCGACGGTCGGCCGCGTCACGGCCGGCGCCACGTCGGCGAGCGCGCGGCGCACGGCCACCGTGGCGTACATGCGCGGAATCGCCACGAGGTCCTCGGGCGCGAGCGCGGCGCCTGCGCGGCCCGCGAGCGCGTCAGCCCACAGCAGCCCGGGGAACGAGTCTTGTTGCAAGCCCAGCGTGCCGAGGTTCCGCAGGTCGAGCAAGAGCGCGCGCCGGCTGAGCGCGGGATCGATCGCGCCGAGCCCGAACGCGTCCAGCACCTCGGCCTCGGGTCGCCCCATGAGCGCGACGAGCCGCGTGAGCCACGGCGCGTCGGCGTTCTCGGAGCCTGACCAATTCTCGAGGGCGAGGCCCGGCGCCGCGAGGATCCCCGGGACGCTGATCGGGTTGAAGAGGCCCTTCGTGCCTTGCCGCACGCGTGACGCGCCCGCGTAGCGGCTCGAGTGGAACCGCACGGTCACGTCGAGGCCGAACTCGCCCGTGAGGTCCTGGCGGCCAGGACCCGCGAGCATGAGCCGCGCGCGCACGGTGCGGCCGGCGGGGAACCCGCGCGCCTGTCGGTCCGCGACCGCGGCCGCGTTGCCGTCGTCGAGCACGGCCGCCGTCGCGAGGAGCAGCCCGTAGTCGAAGCGGCTCCCCGGCAGGCCGAGCGCGGGCTCGCCCGTCCCTGGGTCGCCCGACCCGTGACAGAGCCAGCACGTCATCCCGATCTCGCCGCTGCGGAGGCCGTCGGGGCGCAAGGACTCGCGCAGTCCCAACACGCCGGTCGACGCCGAAATCTGCCCGACGCGCCCGCGCGGGTCGGCGGGCGTCGGCAGGAGCCCGAAGAGCGCCGGGTTCGCAAGCACGCCGCCCTTCGCGTGCACGTGCCGCGTGACGCGGACGTCCGGCTTGCCGTCCCCGTCGAGGTCCACGGGCTCGGCCACGAAGTCGAGATCGACGTCCCGGTCCCAGGCGATTCCGACATTGCTCGTCCAGTAGTGGGCGTTCGTGTTCACGGCCCCCGCCATGTTCGGCATGGGCTCGTAAGGTCCGATGTCCTCGATGGCCTTGTCGGCGTCGGTCGCGCCGCGGGCGCTGGTCCAATCCCAGGGATTTACGACTGATTCCACGGGGCTCGCGACTGGAGCGCTCGCTCGGCCGACGTCGTGCCTAGCGTCCTGGCCGGGACCGCCGGGCTCCGCGCGACAGCTGACGCATAGCGCGAGCGCGCACAGCACCACTGTAGGCCTTTGTGAGTGACAGTGGGGCACGCGGCTGTTATAGATGATTCCGGTTCGGGGGGACATCCCGGACGGCCGCGCGGCTTTTTCGCACCATCACAGACGACCGACCTTAGACGAACCGTTTCCAGCCGCGCGGTTCACACATAAACGATCCCCTTTCGATATGACGAGGGGGGATTCGCAATACGGGCGTTTGGGGCGGGGTCAGAAGAAAGGTCATGCTTAGTTCTTTATTGTTCGTGGTTTCGTTGGTCACTCACTTTGGCTTCGTGAACGAAAGAGTAGACACGCAACTTATGGGGCAGGGGATGGGGCAACTCATGGGGATGGGAGGGCAGACGACGGGGGGGCTGATCGTGAAAATGGGGCCGGTGATGAACCTGCGCGTCGCCGACGTGCGCGTCATCCGGGCCGAGGACGACCTGCCGGCCGTCGCCCAGAAGGGGAGCCTGTTCGAGGGCTTCTCGAAGAGCCGGCTCTTTGCGGTCCGCTACGCCAAGTAGCCCATCGCGGGAAACCGAAGGCACGCTGACTGGCGCGCTCCCGGCGGTGATCGCACCGCCGGGAAAACCGCGGGGGGCGGGGCAACGCCGAGGATCTGATATCCTGCCCGTCTTCGGATGCGCGTAGGAGCCCTGGAATTCTCGTCGCCGGTGTTGCTGGCGCCTATGGAGGCGGTCACCGATCTGCCCTTCCGCACGATCTGCGAGGAGCTCGGCGCGGCCCTGACCTTCACCGAGTTTCTCTCGGCCGAAGCCCTCACGCGCGGTGCCGCCAAGACGCTCGGCCGCATGTGGCCGAGCCTCGGCGGCCGTCGCTTCGCCGTGCAGATCTTCGGACGCGAGCCGGGGGCGCTCGCGCGCGCCGCAGAGATGGCCGTCGAGGTGGGCGCGTCCATCGTCGACATCAACATGGGCTGCCCCGCGAAGAAGGTGACGGCGGGCGCGTGCGGCTCGGCGCTCATGCGCGAGCCCGCGCTCGCGGCGGCGCTCGTCGCGGCCGTGCGGCGCGCCGTCCCCGCGCCGATCCCCGTGACCGTCAAGCACCGCGCGGGCTGGGACGATTGCTCGCTGAACGCGCCCGAGTTCGCCTGTCGCCTCGTCGACGCCGGCGCCGCCATGATCACCGTGCACGGCCGCACACGCGCGCAAGGCTTCTCGGGCGCTGCGCGGCTCGAGCCCATCGCCGCCGTGCGCGCCGCGCTGCCGCGCGAGATCCCGGTCGTCGGCAATGGCGACGTCAAGGACGTGGCGGCGTATGCGCGCATGAAGGCCGAGACGGGCTGCGACGGCGTCATGATCGGCCGCGGCGCCATGGGCAATCCCTGGTTGTTCCGCACGCTCGCGGCGCTCGAGCGCGGCGAGGACGTCTCCAACGTCGGTCCGCCCACTCTCGCCGAGAAGCGCGCGGTGTGGCGCCGCCACGCGGCCCTCGTGTTCGAGCACAGCCCGGAAAGGATGCGCGTCCACGAGGTGCGCAAGACGCTCGCCTGGTACTCGCGCGGCCTCTTCGGCGGCTCCCAGCTCCGGCAGCGTGGGTTTTCGGCCGACGAGGCGCCGGCGCTCCTCGACATGGGCGAGGCGTTCTTCGCCGACCTCGAGGCGCGAGAGGCGGCCGGCCGCGGCAACATGCGCACGGTCGCCGCCGACGCCGTCGCGAAGTCGATCGCGCGCAACGGTCGTCGCGATTCGTTTGCTCCCGTCGAGGCTCCCGAGGTTGCGCAGCCGTGCGCCGCGGCCTCCTAGACGGCGTGCTCGCGGCGCCAGCATTTCTCCTGCTGCTCGGGAGCGCGGCCTGCGACGACGTCTCGCACCGGGACATCGGGGACGAGATCAACATCCTCGTGCTGCGCGACGACCAGCTCGTGCCGCCGGCGACCGAGCGGCTCGCGGGCTACAAACGCCGCGCGCTCCCTCAGATCGAGACGGCGCTGCACACGGCGGCGCCTGCGGGGCGGCTGCACCTCATCGCCGCGCTCGACCGCATCGGCGACGAGGAGGCCGCGCCCATCCTGCGCCACGTCGCCGTCTACGACATCACGCCCGAGGTCCGGCAGGCCGCCGAGGCCGTCCTCGCGCGCTGGGGCACGGCGGCCGCCGGCGGGCGAGGCGCGCGCGCACGTGCGACCCTGGCGGAGATCGCGCGCCGCCGCGCCGCGGGCGAGGGCCCGCTGCTCTTCGGCGACGCCGGCGTTCCCGGCGCTCCCGCGACCGTCGGCGCGCCCGAGCCCGTTGGCGCGCCCGCGCGCAAATAACAAGGCCGACGGTCGACGGGTCGGCAGGGATCGACGGACGTTCGCGCCCGAATTGCCGCCGCATAAAGAAAACGCCGGCGCGCTCGAGGCGCGCCGGCGTTCTATCAAGGACTTGCCTGAGGGCTTACGGGCACATCCCGGTGTTCGAGCAGGTCCCCGTCGTGCAGGTTCGCATGGTGCCGGTGACGCAGCACACCTCACCCTTGCCGCCGCAAGCCTCGCAAGCGCGACCCGCGTTCGTCCGCGCGCACGTGAAGCCCATGCTGCACGTCAGCGCGCCAGTGGCGCTCGCGCAGCAGGCCTCGCCCATGCCGCCGCAAGCGGTGCAGGACGAGGCTCCTGTGTTGCTGCGCGTGCAGGAGAAGCCCATGCTGCAGGTCGGAGCGCCGCCGAAGCCGCCGGTCGCCGGGCAACACGCCTCGCCCTTACCCCCGCAGGCGGTGCAGGATTGCATCGCGCCCGTGCCCGTGCACGCGAAGCCCGTGTCGCAGGTGCCGCCGCGCGTGAAGATGCCGCCAGCCGCACCCGCGCAGCAGATCTGACCGCCGGCGCCGCACGCCTCGCACATGCCACCCATGCCGTTCGTGGCACCCATGCAACGTCCGCCCGGCTGGCAGATTGCGCCCGCGCAGCACGCGCCGCCGGTCTTGCCGCAGTCTTCGCAGGTCCGCGGCATGTTGGCCGGGGCCGCGCAGCCGAGGCCCGTGTCGCAAGTGTCGCCCGCGCAGCAAGCCTTGCCTGTGGAGCCGCAAGGCGCGCAGGCCAAGGTCGTGCCCCCGTCGCCGGTGGTCGCCTGGCAAGAGAGTCCGGTGGTACAAGTCGTCGTGCCCGCCCCCTGGCAGCATGCCGCGCCGTCAGCGCCGCAGGCGACGCACTTGCCCGCCGTGCAACGCGCGCCCGATGCCGTGCAGGTGCCGCGCGTGCCGCCGCAGCAGTCGTCGCCGAGGCCGCCGCAGGCGGTCATGCCCGTGCCGCACGCGCCGTTCATGCACATGCCGAAGCCTTGGCCGCACGCCGCGCCCGAGGCGCGGCACGTGCCGCCGACACAACAGCCGCCCGCGCTACAAGTATTGGCCGCGCAACACGCTTGGCCGGTTCCGCCGCACGTCGTGCCCCCGGTGCCGGCGGCGCCCATGCCCGCCGCGCCCGTGCTTCCCGCGGCACCCATGCCGGCGGCGCCGGTCGTTCCCGCGGCGCCGGTCGCGCCCGCGGTGCCGGTCGCGCCCGCGGTGCCGGTCGCGCCGGCAGTGCCCTGATCGCCCGCGGCGCCGGTCGTACCTGCGGTGCCTTGATCGCCGGCCGCTCCCGTGGTTGTGGTTCCAGCCGTTCCGGTCGCCGAGGTTCCGGCGGCTGCGTCCTTGCCGTTGCTCGCTACTGGGCTGCTACTGCCGCAACCAACGGCCAGCGCGAGCAGGGTCGCGCACGAAAGGCAAGACAGGGTCAAAAGCCAGGATGTCCGTTTCATGGAAAAGCCTCCGGGAGGGGTGTGTATCCGGTTAGTGCTACCCCGGGGCTGTTCGTCGCCAATGTTTCTCGCGGCTATTTCGCGGCCCAATCTCAGTGAAAATCCTTAGTGATTTCAGTAGAGAAGAGGCGGGCATGGGCATAAATACTGAGCTGCGGATTGACGCCCAAAGACGTCGGAAAGACGGATCCGTCCATGATCCAGAGGTTTTCGAGCTCGTGGTGCCGGCCGCGGGAATCGACGACGGAGGTGCGGGGATCCTCGCCCATCGGACAGCCTCCCATTTGGTGCGCGGAGAAGAGGGTGTGGAGGTTGGGACCGAAGGGCGCGCTCGCGAGCTGCCCGATGTCGGCCTCGGTGCGGATGGTCAGCGGGCGATCGTGGAGCGTGACGAGCTCGCGGGCACCGGCGGCGAGCTGCAGGCGCGCCATGCTCTGCAGCGCGTGAAGCGCGGCCTCGCGCAGCGCCGGCACGATCGGATATCGCAGCTTCACGCGGCCGCCGCCGTCGACCGAGACCGTGCCGCCCCGATCCTCGTGGTGGCCGTCGATGAGCAGCGCGATCGTCGCCTGGACGTGCGCGAGGCGCTCGGCGGCGCGGCGGTGGGCGTCGCCCGCGCCTGGGATGGCGAGGGCCGTCAGCATCGGGTGCGTGGGCGCCGTCTCGAGGAAGTAGCCCACGTCTTCGCCGCGGCTTGCGAAGTGGTGCACCGAGACGGATTGGGGCGCGCCGTAGAAGCCCTCGATGGGCTCGTCGTAGATTGCCGCGAGCGGCACCGTCGGGTGCAAGAAGGTGCGCTTGCCCACGACGCCGCTGCCCGTGCCCGCCTTCGAGCGCAGCAGGAGCGCGGGCGTGTTGATGGCGCCCGCGGCGAGCACGACCCCGCGGCGCGCGTGCACGATGAGTCGACCGCGCGGGCGATCGCTCGCGCGGTCGAGCACGTCGGCGACGACGGCGCGCGCGCGCCCGCGATCGGTCTCGACGAGGCGCGCGCGGCAGTCGGTGTATACGTCGGTGCCCGCGGCGACGGCGTCGCGTACGTAGGTCACGAGCGCCGACTGCTTGGCGTCGAGCGGGCAGCCCAGGCCGCAGAAGCCGAGGCGCGCGCATCCCTTGACGCTGCGCCGGATGAGCTCGGGGCTCCAACCGAGCTTCGTGGCGCCGTCCCAGAGCTTGCCGTTGTTGCGGTTGACGTCGTCGCGGTTGCCGGCGCCGATCGAGAGGCGCTCCTCGACGGCCGCGAAGTGTGGCGTGAGCGTCGCCGCGTCGAGGCCCCGCACGCCGTGGTGCTCGGCCCACAGGCGCAGCGTCGCCTCGGGCGTGCGAAACGACGACGTCCAGTTTACCGTCGTGCCGCCGCCCACGGTGCGGCCCTGCAGGATCATGATCGCGAGATCGTCGGTGGCGCGGTTGCCGTGCTCCTGATAGAGCGCGGGATAGGCCCACGCCTCCTGCATGTTGAAGTCCCGGCTCGTGTGGTGCGCGCCCTCTTCGATGATGGCGACGTGCGCACCGGCCTGCGCGAGCGTCGCGGCCGCGATGCTGCCGCCGGCGCCGCTGCCGACGACGACAAAGTCCACCTCGACCGCGTGGAGCGGCGGGAGCGCGGCGCCCGCCGTGATGCGACCGGCGCCGGGCGCGGGGCTCGGGGCGTCACTCATACGGGCCCTCGGGGCACGTCGGGCGGTCCCGAGTAGCCGACGAGTGCGTACACCTCGGGCGACGAGTAGTAGGTCGCGTGCGCGAGGCGCTTGAGCGCTTGATATCCGCTGCGCAGGAGCGCGACGCGCGAGTGGCGCCAGGCCTCGAGGCGCGCGTCCTGGTCGGCGGGCGCGCAGCGCGTGAACGGCGTGGGTTTGCCCGTGAGCGGGAGGCCGAAGAGCGCGCTCTCGAAGAGGTGGAGCAGCTGGCGAAGCTCGTTGCCCACCGAGGGCAGCGCCGTCGCCATGAGGGCGTCGACCTTGCCGGCGCAATCGAGCGCGTCGGCTGTGGGCCAGGCGGGGCCCGCGCCGTCGCCGGGCGCGAAGCGCGCCGCGACGGCCGCGAAGATCGCGTGCTCCTCGACGGAGAGCAGCTTCAGGCCGCGCACGGGCTTGCGGCGGACGAGCGTCGACCGGAGGGCGAGCGGCAGCGCGCCGCCTACGAAGAGCAGCGCGCCGCCGAGCAGACCGCGCTTGAGCAGTCGCCGGCGATCGGCCGAGACCGGAACGCCCGTGTCGAGCACGAGCGCAGCCTAGCAGCTTGTGTCGGCGCGCGAGCGGGTGCTTTCGGCCTCAGCGTGGGCGCTGTCCGTCGCGTCGGCGGGCTCAGCGGCAGCGTTGCTGCTTGAAAGAGGGCGTCATGGCCGACGCGCCCCCTCCCGCGACCGAGCACGAGCCGCACGTGTACTGAGGGACGCTGGAATCTCCGCAGGGCACCGCTTGTCGGAAGCCGGTCTTGTCGGCGGCGGCGCACCCGCAGCATTGCAGGATGCAGACCTTGCAAATCGGCGGTTGGATGGGCGTGATCGAGCCCGCCCCTGGAGCCACCGAGGCGTACGACGTGAGCGAGTCGCCCGCGGCAAGGCCGACCTCACGCAGCGGCGACAGATTCGGTTCGGGCTCGGAGACGCTCCGGATGATGCCGCCGGAGTACTCTTGCGGGCACACGAACGAGGCGGTCTCATTCGCGGCCGCGCAGGTGCTCGACGTCGCGTCGCAGGTGCCGACGGCGCCGCAGAACTTGCAGGACCCGCCCAAGTACTCGGGCGTCTCCTTCGTCGTCTTGTCGTCGCAGTCGTAGTCGAACCCGCCGCTCTTGCGTTGGACGCCGAAGAACATCGTTTGGCCCGGGTGCGCGTTGGCGTCCCCGTCGTCGCAGTCCGTGTTGTCGGCCACGAAGCCCGCGGGCGGTGCCGAGCCGGCGCAGCCGGCCTTCGCAGTCCCCGCGGCGATGGTACCATTTCGGTTGCCGTAACCATCGGCGTCCATGTCTTGATAGAAGACCTGACACGAGACGCCCGCGCCGCAGGTGACGCCTTGGCATTGGCATTGACCGACGTGCCCCGCTTGGACACAAGTCAGGCCCACGCCCTCGCAGGCAGTGTTGCAGCAGAAGTTGCCGCTGCAGTTGCCGCTCATGCATTCGTCGCCCGTCGCGCACATGATTCCGTCGCTCTTCTTGCCCTTGCAGGTGTTGTCCCCGGCGCAGTAATCCGTGAGGAGACAATTGAGATGGGCTTGGCAGGTCGTGCGACAGGTGCCGTTGGTCTCGTCGCAGGCGTAGTCCGTACACGTCGAAACCGCGGCCGCGCAGCCGCCGTTGCCGTCGCACGCGAAGGAGATGACGTCCTTGCGCGAGTTGCAGAACGAAGTGCCGCAGGACTTCGTTTTGTCGGGATATTTACACGACCGCGCGCCACTGCAGGTTCCGCCGCAGACGGCCGGTTTGCTCATGATCCCACCGTCCGGGGTGTTGATGACGAGCGCGTCGCTGTCGTCGGCGTCCACGGTGCCGGGTCCGGCCTCGACTTGGGCGTCGCCGGTGCTCGCGTCCCCGGCTCCGGCGTCGGTGCTCGCGTCGGCGGTCGGGGAGGCTGCGACGGTTTCCACGACGGGGGGCGGCAGCTTCGCGGCGCACTCCATCTCGGGGTCGGTGTCGGCAGCGTAGGGCGTACACGTGCCCTTGGACGCCGGCAGCTTGCACGACACGCAGACGTCGTCGCACTTTTCATTGCAGCAAACACCGTCGGCGCAGAAGCCGCTGCCGCACTCGCCGTCGGTCACGCAGGCCGTGCCGCTGCCCTTGCCGCCGTCGCTGCCGGTGCCGCCGTC
>DATKFB010000438.1:0-7508 GCA_035544435.1 Polyangia bacterium | reverse complement strand
CGTGACGAGCTTGTAGGCGACGTCGTTGCCGGTCTGCGTGTCGCGCGCGACCCAGACCTCGCCGCTCAGCCCGCCGCCGAGCTTCGAGGTCAGCTGAAAGCGCGGCGCGGGCTCGGCCGGAACGGGGGCCAGGCGACGAGGGCCCTCCGGCGTCGCGCAAGTCTCCTGAGGGCAAAAGTTGGCGTCGTCGGGGTACTTGCTGTGGCAGTTCGGGCAGGCTTTCATCCGCTTTGCGGCTCCTGACGTCAAGACCCGGTTGTGAACATCGCCGAGTGCCCTAGGGCGCGACGTTGGCAGATGTTAACGCAGAAATCCCGCAAAAGATCAATTACGTGCGTACGTGCGCCAACGTTTGTGGTCGGGGCGTGGTCCGGCCGAATGGGCCACGGCGGAGGCGTCGGTCGTTCGCGACCCGCTAAGCGGGTTTGCCGGGCTCGCCGAGCCCCGCGAAGAGAACTTCGGCGGGCGGCGTCGAGCGCTTGCTATCGATCGCCTTGCGCTTCTTGCCCATGTTCGAGTGCCGGCGGGCGCGGCGTTTCCAGCTCTTGCGGGTATTTGAAGCCATGACGGGCGCTTTCTACCAGCCCCTCCCCTTCAGGTCAAACCCGCTCATATCCGCGTCGCGGTGACGACGCCCTCGATGGCGTGGAGGCTGCGCAGGACGGTCTTGAGCTGCTCGAGGTGGCCGACGGTGACCTGGAAGGTGTTCACGGCGCGGCCGTCCTCAGTCGTTCGGCACTTGGCCTGGGAGATGTTGACGCCGTTCTCCGTGAACGATCTCGAGATCGCGGCGAGCAGCCCGGTCCGATCCTCGCAGGTGACCTGGACGGCGACCGGCCGCAGCGTGCGGGTTTCGTCGTCCCAGGCGACCTCGACGCGCCGGATGGGATCGAGGTCGAGCGCCTTCGGGCACTCGCGCGTGTGGATGACGACGCCGTGCCCGCGGCTCACGAAGCCGACGATCGAGTCACCGGCCACCGGGCTGCAGCACTTCGCGAACTTCACGAGGATGTCCGACTCGCCCTGCACGCGGATGCCGGCGATCGAGCGCTTTGCGGGTGCGCGCTTCGCCGTCGCTGGCGCCGTGTCGGGGGCCGGGCTCGCGGTCGCGGCGCCCTCCCCGTCCGGCTGGTTCTGGCGATCGAAGAGGACGGCGTCCGCGGCGTGCTCCGGGCTGACGCGGCCGTACCCCACGGCCACGAGCAGATCCTCGGCGTTGCCGACGCGCAGGCGCTCCGCGGCCACCTCGAGGAGGCCGTCGCGCTCGGCGCTCGCGAGCGCGGCGCTCCGCTTTCGCAGCTCGCGGTTCAGCAGATCGCGCCCGAGGTGGCCGGACCGCTCCCGCTGCTCTTGTCGGATGTAGTGGCGGATCTTCGTCTTCGCGCGGCTCGTGACGACGAACTTCATCCAGTCCTTGGACGGCTTCTGGTTCGGCGACGCGAGGATGTCGACGGTGTCCCCGTTGCGGAGCGCGTAGCGCAGCGGCACGATGAGTCCGTTGACGCGCGCGCCGGAGCAGTGCTCGCCGAGCTGCGAGTGGATGGCGAACGCCAGATCGATCGGCGTCGAGCCCTTGGGCAGCGCCTTGACGTCGCCCTTGGGCGTGAACACGAAGACCTCGTCCTGGAAGAGATCGATCTTCACGGTCTCGATGAACTCGGTCGGGTCCTTGAGATCGCGCTGCCATTCCATGAGCTGGCGCAGCCACGCGAAGGCCTTGCCGTCTTCCTGGACGAGCGCCTTTTGCGCCGGCCCGCCTTCTTTGTACTTCCAGTGCGCCGCGATGCCCTGCTCGGCGATTCGGTGCATCTCCTGCGTGCGGATCTGCACCTCCATGCGTTCGGCGCGCGGACCGATCACGGTGGTGTGGAGGGACTGGTAGAGGTTGGGCTTGGGCAGCGCGATGAAGTCCTTGAAGCGGCCCGGCACGGGCGTCCAGTTCGAGTGGACGACGCCGAGGACGGCGTAGCAGTCGCGCACTGACTCCGTGAGCGCCCGAAAGGCGATGACGTCGAAGATCTGCTCGAGGTCGCGCCCGGTCTTCTTCATCTTCTGCTGGATCGACCACAGGTGTTTGGCGCGCCCCGAGATCTGCGCCTTGATGTCGTTCTCGGCGAGGGCCTTGCGCAGCCTCTCGCAGACCTCCTCGATGTAGCCGCCGCGCGTGTCGGACGTCTCGGCCATGCGCGCCGTGAGGTGCTGGAACTCCTCGGGCTCGAGGTAGCGGAAGGCCAGGTCCTCGAGCTCGACCTTCATCCACTGGATGCCGAGGCGGTTCGCGAGGGGCGCGTAGATCTCGCGCGTCTCGCGCGCGATGCGCTCCTGCTTCTCGCGCGGCATGTGCTGCAGCGTGCGCATGTTGTCGACGCGGTCCGCGAGCTTGATGAGGATGACGCGGATGTCGCGCGCCATCGCGAGCAGCATCTTGCGGAAGTTCTCGGCCTGCCGCTCCTCGCGCGTCGTCCACGGGATCTGGCCGAGCTTGGTGACGCCATCGACGAGGAACTGGATCTCGGTGCCGAACAGGCGGCCGATGTCCTCGGCCGTCGCGCTGGTGTCCTCGACGCAGTCGTGGAGCAGGCCGGCGCACACCGACGCGACGTCGAGGCGCAGGTCGGTGATCGTGCGCGCGACGCCCAGCGGGTGGACGACGTACGGCTCACCCGAGCGGCGGCGCTGGCCGGCGTGGCGCTCGGCCGCGAAGTCGTAACAACGCTGGACGAGCTCGACGTCGGCGGCGGGATCGTAGAGCGCGAGCGACTTGCAGATGTCCTGTATGGGGTTGACGGGGGTAGCGGCGAGGGCGTCCGGGGCGCTCACGCGGAGCCGCCTCCGCCGCCGTCTCTCTCCCGCGCCTCGCTGAGCAGCATCTGTCCGTAGTGCCCGCGCCGTCCGCGCGCGCAGCGGGCCGCAACGTAGATCGAGGACAGCTCCTTGAGCGCCGTTTCGAGGTTGTCGTTGACGACGAGGTAGTCGTACTGCGCGAAGTGCTCGAGCTCCTTGGTCGCCATGTCGAGCCGGCGGCTGATGGCCTCGGGCGAATCGGTGGCGCGGCGCCGCAGGCGGCGCTCGAGCTCGGCCATCGACGGGGGCAGGATGAACACGAGCACGCTCTCCTCGGGCCACTGCTTGCGGAGCTGGGCGCCTCCCTGCCAGTCGATGTCGAAGAGGTAGTCCTTGCCCTCGTCGAGCGCGCGGTTGACGGTGTGCACGGCGGTCCCGTAGCGCCCGCCGTGGACGACGGCCCACTCGGCGAACTCGCCGCGCTGGATCATCCGCGAGAACTCGTCCTCGGTGACGAACTTGTAGTCGACGCCGTCGCGCTCGCCGGCGCGCGGCGCGCGCGTCGTATAGGACACCGAGAACTCGAGGCGTTCGGTCTGGGCCAGGAGGTGCGCGAGCGTGGTCTTGCCCGCGCCCGAGGGCGAGGAGACCACCATGAGGATGCCCCGCCGTGCCGCCGCTTCCGAGTCCGCCATGACTATTAAATGTAGCATTCTCGGGCGCCGTTGTCGGGGCTCGCCCGGACGGTTTCCCGTCGGAGAGGTGGCGTTCACTCGACGTTCTGCGCCTGCTCCCGCAGCTTCTCGAGCTCGGCCTTGCCGTCGACGACGAGGCCAGAGACGCGCGCGTCCTGCGCCTTCGACCCGATCGTGTTGAGCTCGCGACCGACCTCCTGGACGAAGAAGTCGAGCTTGCGCCCCACGGCGCCCAGCGCGAGCAGCAGCTCGCCGAGGTGCTCGAGGTGCGTCGCGAGGCGGACGAGCTCTTCGCTGACGTCCAGGCGCTCGGCCATGAGCGCCGCCTCCTGCGCGATGCGCGCCGGCTCGAAGCCCGGCTGGCCGCGCAGCGCCGCCAGACGCTCCTCGATCTTGCGCGCGAACCGTTCGGGCAGCCCCGCCGTCGCCGCGCGCAGCTCCGCGACGAGCGCGCCCAATCGTTCGACACGCCCGCCGATGTCCTCGGCGAGCGCCGCGCCCTCGCGCCGGCGCGTCGCCACGAGCTCGCCGAGCGCCCTCTCGATGCCGGGCCGCAACGCCTCCCAGAGCGTCTCGCCCTCGAGCCCGCCACCGTCGCTCGCCGACATGAACGCCGCGATGGCCGCGAGGCCCACGGGCTCGGCGATGCCGAGCTCGGCGCGCAGCCTCTCGAGCGCGGCGTGCACCTGGCGCGCGCGCGCCTCGTCGACGCCGGCGCGCGCGGGCTGCGCCTCCTCGCGGATGTGGACCGTGACGGAGCCGCGCTCGACGGCGGCGCGTACGGCGCGCGCGATCTCGGCCTCGCAGAACGCGTCGGGTTGCGGCGCTTTCACCTTCAAGTCGAGCCCGCGGTGGTTCACCGAGCGGATCTCGACGCGCAGCCGTCCTCGCGCGCCACCCGCGTCGAAGTCGACGAGCGCGCGGCCAAACCCCGTCATGCTGAGCACGGGTCTCTTCTATCGCAAAGCGCGTCGACTATTCGACTAAGGGACGCCTTGCGCGAGCGCGCTCCCCGGCATCGGGAGGTGCGCCAGCGAGGCGAAGCGCCTGATGACCTCCGCGAGCGACGCGTCTTCGAGCTCGACCCGCTTGGTCGCGGCCATCGTGATGGGCGGATCGTCGAGTACGGGCTCGGGCGACGCCGAGAGCGAGCGGACGGCCACGACCGAGCCGAGGGCCACCATCGATATGATCAGAGTGTTCCGGATATTTACCGACATAATGCTACAATACCCTACATTCCACTCCATGGAAAATTTCTCAGGGTATCGGGAGACCCGCCAGGCCCGCGCCGTAGCCTGACTTCAGCTCGGTCCGAGCGAGTCTGACGGTGGGAAGACCACTCTCTCCCCGTCCGTGTCCTGCGGACCACTCGCAGCCAGGCCCTAGGTTCAGCGTGTGCATCGCCTCGGCGCCTGCGCCGGTGAGAACCGTCACGACGACCTGGTTCGTCCTCCCCGCGGGGAGCCGAGACTCGGGCGCGAGGCCGCCCGCGGCCTCGATGAGGTAGAGCCCGCGCGTCTTGTCCCCTTGAAGTTCGAAAAAGAAGGAGCGCTGGAAGCCTCCGACTCCGAGGCCGATCGCGACGCGTCGTACGTCACCCTCGACGCGCGCGCTGGGGCCGTGGGTCATCGTCGCGAGCGTGAGCTCGTGAAGCGTCACGCCGCGGAGGGCGACGTCGGCCGGGCGGTCGCCGCGTACGAGCTTCTCGGCCGTCACGTAGGCGATGCGGCCGTGCTCGCTCGACACGGCGAGCGCCACGACATGACCGTCCTCAGTCGTGATCTGCCGGTACCGCTGCGTGCGCGGCGCGTAGGCCCACACCTCCTGGTGCGGGTTCAGGATGAAGACGCCCGGGCCGTCGGGCACGCGCAGCGGCGGGCGCTCGCGCGCAACGAAGAGAACGCTCGCGTCCAGGCCCTCGCCCCACTTCGCGGCCGCCGCCGCCATGCCGCGCTCGATCGCTTTCCACTCTGGGCGTACCTTGAGCGCGCCCAGATCGGCGGCGTCGAGGATCTCGTGCGCCCACGGCACGTACGCGCGGTCGAGCAGCGCGACGACCTCGGTCGTCGCCTCGTCGAAGCGCTCCTGCCGTACGAACGAGCACGCGATGTTGAGCTTGGGCGCGAGGAACTCGGGATCGGCGGCCAAGGCGGCGCGGTACTGGGCGCGCGCCTCCTCCCACTTGCCCTGCCGGTACGGAGCCTTGCCGTCGGCATTGAGCTCCAGGGCCTTGGTCGCGGGCGGGCGGAACGGATCGAGCGAGCCCGGGCCGGGCGCGGGCCCGCTGCTCGCGCAGCGATCGTCGGCCTTGGCGCGTGGCTTCGCGCGCGCGGCGGCCGCTGCCCCGCTCGCCAGCGCGACGGCGACGAGGGCGGCGAGGCGGGCCGCGCGCGCGAAGCTCACGGGTCGAGCCACACGCGTCGTAGGTCCAGGCGATCGCCGATCGCCGCCAGGCCGTGCACGCGCGTCGACACGAGGGCCGGCACGTCGGTGCGGTAGAGGAAGATCACCGCCTGCTCGTCGGCTACGACGTTGGCGATCTGCGCGAGCAAAGGTCGCCGCCCCGCCTCGCCCGCGGCGACGCGCAGCTCGGCCCAAAGCGGCTCGAGCGCGTTCGACTGGTAGCCGCCATAGTTGAACGTTCCGTTCGCGGCGTAAAGCGGTGACGGATCCTCGTCGGGCAGCTCTTCCCACACCATGGGCGCGAGGTCGAACTCGCCGCGCTGCAGGCGCGACTGGACCGTGGCGGCGTCGGTGGCGACGACGTCGACGAGCAGGCCGGCCTTGCGCATCTCGAGGACGAAGGCGTGCGCCTCGACGGGCAGCGTGGAGCTCCCCGCGACATCGAGCATCGTGAGACGGATGGGCCGCCCGCCGCGATCACGGACGCCGTCGGCGTTGGTGTCGCGATACCCGGCCGCGTCGAGCAGCTTGATGGCGCGCGCGCGATCGAAGGCGGGCGGCGGCACCGCGCCGCCGAAGACCGGCCCGCCGATGGGCCGCGCGAGATCCTTGTGCAGCTCTCGCGCGAAGCGGTCGCGATCCCACAGGAGCGCCATGGCGCGCCGCACGCGCGCGTCGCCGAGCGGCTCGTGGTGGTGATTGACGACGAGGAACGACGTTCGCTGCGGCGTGAGCCGATAGAGCTCCGTCATGCCGTGCAGCGTCGCGGGCTCGACCTGGTCGGGATAATGGACGTCGAGCACGTGGGGCAAGATCTCGAGCTCGCCGCGCCTCGTACGGTTGAGCGCGCGCACGCCGTCGGCGTCGAGGTCGAAGATGATCTCGTCGACGCCCACGGGCGGGCCGGGCCCCCAAGCGTCGGGCGCGCGCTGGAGGCGAATGCGCTTTCCGCGCTCCCACCCGGCGAAGCGGAACGGACCCGTGCCCACGGGCTGCTTCGCGATGGGCGACGATTCCGGGCGCACGTCGCGCACGAGGTGGTCGGGCAGGATGGGCACGTCGCAGAGCGCCCGCAACGCGAGATCCGAGGGACGCTTGAGGACGAGCCGGATCGTGCGCTCGGAGACGAGCTCGACCGAGTCGACGTCCGCGAGCTCGGCGCTGAGGATCGAGGCCTCCGTCCAGCCCCCCTTGCTCTTGCGCAAGAGCGGCTCGAGCGTCGCCTGCGCGTCGAGCACACCGAAGGCGTGATGATCGTGCCAGCGGACGCCGGAGCGCATGCGAAGTGCGATGCGCATGCCGTCGTCCGAAACGTCCCAGCTCTCGGCGAGCAGCGGGCGATAGACGCCACCGGCGCAATCGATGAGCGTCTGGTAAACGAGCCCGTCGGTCACGGCGCGGACGGCGCCGTCGGCGGCCGCGAGCGGGTGCAGGTTCGCCGGCTCGGTGTCGAGATGGACGTGCAACGTTCCCGCGGGCTGGTGCGGAGGCGCCGGGACGGCCGCCGGCTCGGGCAGCGTGCTCGCCGGCGGCGGCTCGGGGCGCGGCGGCGTCAGATCGGGTCTGGCCGCGACGCGCGCCCGGTCGTCCTTCGCCGGACGCTTCCCCGCGCGACAACCTGAA
>DATKFB010000437.1:0-6231 GCA_035544435.1 Polyangia bacterium | reverse complement strand
TCTACCGCGGGGCGAGCGAGCGGCTCTACCGCGGCGCGAGCGAGCGCCGCCCCGGGGGCGCGAGCGAGCGGCGGCTCGGCGGCGCGTCCGAGCGCCTCGTTGCGGGCCGGCTCGGCGCCGCCGGCGAGGACACCTCGGGCGGTGGCGGGCCCGTGCCTCCGGCCGGAGCCTCGGCCTATCCGTGGCCGGAGACCTGACCCTGATGGCGACCGGTTACTTCTCGCTCGTCCTGCACGCCCACCTCCCCTTCGTCCGTCACCCCGAGGACCCGACGGTCATGGAGGAGCAGTGGCTCTACGAGGCCATCACGGGGACGTACTTGCCGCTCGTGCAGGTCATGGGCGGGCTCATCCGCGATCACGTCCCGTATCGCTGCACGGTCTCGCTGTCGGCGCCGCTCATGACGATGCTAACGGACGACCTCCTCAAGCTGCGCTACGCGCAGCACCTCGACAAGCTCATCGAGCTCGCCGAGAAGGAGATCGAGCGCACGCGCCCCGAGCCGCACTACAACCGGCTCGCGCACATGTACAACGATCGCTTCCGCTCGCTGCGCGACACCTGGCGCTCCCACGAGGGCGACCTCGTGCGCGCCTTCAAGTGGCTGCAGGAGGCCGGCCGCGTCGAGGTCATCACGTCGACGGCGACGCACGCGTTCTTCCCGCTCATGGATCGCAACTGGGCCAACATCCGCGCCCAGGTGCACGTCGCCGCCGAGCTCTACGAGCGGCACTTCGGCTTTCGCCCGCGCGGCATGTGGCTCGGCGAGTGCGGCTACGTCCCGGGCGTCGACGAGCTGCTGCGCGAGGCGGCCATCCGCTACTTCTTCGTCGACACGCACGGCATCCTGTTCGCCGACCGGCGGCCCGCCTACGGCGCCTACGCGCCCATCTACTGTCCGAGCGGCGTCGCCGCGTTCGGCCGCGACCTCGAGTCGTCCGAGCAGGTGTGGAGCGCCAAGGAGGGCTACCCGGGGGACAAGCACTACCGCGACTTCTATCGCGACATCGGCTTCGACCTGCCCATGGAGTACATCAAGCCCTACATCCACCCCGAGGGACACCGCATCTACACGGGCATCAAGTACCACGCCATCACGCACGACCAGCTCCACGACAAGTGGGTCTACGATCCGGAGATCGCGCGCGGCAAGGCCGGCCTGCACGCGTCGCACTTCCGCGGCAACCGCGAGAAGCAGGCGCAGCGCCTGCGCGGCGACATGGATCGGCCGCCCATGATCGTGAGCCCGTACGACGCCGAGCTGTACGGACACTGGTGGTACGAGGGGCCGATCTTCCTCGACAACCTCTTCCGGCAGTTCCACTTCGATCAGGATGTCGTCGAGACGCTCACGCCGGGGGATTACCTCGAGCGTCACGCCACGAACCAGGTGGCGACGCCGTGCGCGTCCTCCTGGGGGTTTCGCGGCTACAACGAGCACTGGCTCAACGAGACCAACGCCTGGACGTACCGGCACCTGCACGTCGCGGGTGAGCGCATGGTGGAGCTGGCGCGGCGGCACCCCACGGCGGATCCGCTCACGATGCGCGCGCTCAACCAGGCGGCGCGCGAGCTCATGCTCGCGCAGTCGAGCGACTGGACCTTCATCATGAAGACGGGCACGACGGTCCCGTACGCCACGAGGCGAATCAACGAGCACATCCTCCAGTTCAACAAGCTCTACGATGACGTCAGGTCCACTAAGGTCAGCGAGCCGTGGCTCGCTGACATAGAGGCGCGCAACAATATCTTCCCGAACATCGACTATCGGATCTACGCGAGCTGAGCCGCGTGCCGAGAGCGACGACGAAGCCCCGCCGGACGCAGGCGACGCCCGCGCGCGTCGCCCCGCCCGTGGCGGCCTCGTCGGCGCCGCTCAAGGTGCTTTTCGTGGCGTCGGAGTGCGCACCGTTCGCCAAGACGGGAGGGTTGGCCGACGTCGCGGGCGCGCTGCCCAGGGCCCTGCACGCGCTCGGCATCGACGTGCGCGTCGTCATGCCGCTCTACGCGGGCATGCCGTGGAGCGAGCTCGAGGTCCTCGACGGCATGCTCGACGTGCCCATGTGGTGGGGAACGGCGCGCGCGCGCGTGCGCGTGGGCAAGCTGCCGGGCAGCGAGGTCCCGGTCTACTGCCTCGAATACAACCGCTACTTCGATCGGCCGTACCTCTACGGCCCGCCCGCCGAGGGCTACCCCGACAACCTCGAGCGCTTCACGTTCCTGTCGCGCGGCTCGCTCGAGGTGTGCAAGGCGCTCGGCTTTACACCCGACGTCATCCACGCCAACGACTGGCAGACTGCGCTCGTGCCGGTCTTCGTCAACACCTTCGAGTGGGCAAAGCCCCTGCACGGCTCGGCGACAATCTACTCGATCCACAACCTCGCGTACCAGGGCGTCTTCGACGGCGGCGGCATGTTCATCACGGGGCTCGGGCGCGAGCACTACAACTCCGCCGAGTTCGAGCACTTCGGATCGCTCAACGTCACGAAGGCGGCGCTCCACCACAGCACGCTGCTCGCCACCGTGAGCCCGACGTACGCGCGCGAGATCCAGACGCCCGAATACGGCAACGGGCTCGACGGCGTGCTCGCGGCGCGCGGCGGCGCCCTCGCGGGCATCCTGAACGGCATCGACGTCGAGGAGTGGAACCCGGCGGCCGACCGGCACTTGCCGGCCGCCTTCGACGCCGAGCACCCGCGCGGCAAGGCGGCCTGCAAGGCGGCCCTGCAGAAGGAGGCGGGCTTCGCCATGCGGCCGGACGTGCCGGTCTTCGGCGTCGTCGGGCGGCTCACGCCCCAGAAAGGGTTCGACGTCCTCGCGCACGCGCTCGACCGCGTGCTCGGCTGGGACGTGCAGATCGTCCTGCTCGGCACGGGCGACGACGACGCGCAGCGCTTCTTTGCTTACGTCGACGCCCACCGAGGCGACAGGTTCCGGGCCTGGCTGAGCTTCGACAACGGACGCGCGCACCGCATCGAGGCGGGGGCCGACTTCTTTCTCATGCCGTCGCGCTTCGAGCCGTGCGGCCTCAACCAGATGTACAGCCTGCGCTACGGGACGTTGCCCATCGTGCGCGCCACGGGAGGGCTCGTCGACACGGTGACGAACTACCAAGAGGCGACGGCCGAGGGCACGGGCTTCGTCTTCGCCGACCTGCACCCCGAGGCGCTCGCCAATACGATCGGGTGGGCCGTGTCGACCTGGTTCGATCGCCCGCGCCACATCGAGATCATGCGCGACCGCGCCATGCGCCAGGACTTCTCTTGGGGGCGCGCCGCGCACCTCTACGAGGGCCTCTATCGCCGCGCCGTCGCCCTGCGCCGCGGGTGCTGAACGCCCCGAGCGTCGAGCGAAGCGCCGCCTCGGCACGCGCCGACGTGCTAAAAAGGAAGGCTATATGTGCGGAATCGTCGGTTACGTCGGAGGTCGTGAAGCGCTCCCGTTCTTGCTGAGCGGGCTCAAACGGCTCGAGTACCGCGGGTACGATTCGGCCGGCGTCGCCGTGACGGGGCCGCGCGGGCTGCAGGTCGTGCGCCGCCAAGGGAAGCTGTCGGTGCTCGAGGGCGTTGTCGCGAGCGAGCCGCCCCAGGGCACGCTGGGCATCGGCCACACGCGCTGGGCCACCCATGGTCGGCCGTCGGAGGTCAACGCGCACCCGCACACGTCGGGCTCCGTGACCGTCGTGCACAACGGGATCATAGAGAACCACCTCGCGCTGCGCGCCGAGCTCGAGGCGACGGGGCGCCGCTTCTCGTCCGAGACCGACACCGAGATCTTCGCCCACCTCATCGACCGCGCGCTCTCAGAGGGCGCGGGGACGCTCACCGACGCCGTGCGCGCGGCTCTGAAGCGCGTCGAGGGCACCTACGCGCTCGTCGTGATCTCGGATCGCGATCCCGAGCGCATCGTCGCCGCCAAGAACGCCTCGCCGCTCGTCATCGGCCTTGGGAAGGGCGAGACCTTCCTGGCGTCCGACGTGCCGGCCTTGCTCGATCACACGCGCGAGGTCATCTACCTCGAGGACGGCGACCTCGCCGAGGTGAAGCGCGAAGGCGTCGTCGTGACCGACCGCGCGGGCTCGGTCATGAAGCGCCCGCGCCGCACGATCGAATGGAGCTCGGCGCAGGCTGAGAAGGCCGGCTATCCGCACTTCATGCTCAAGGAGATCTTCGAGCAGCCGCAGGCCGTGACGGACACGCTGCGCGGGCGCCTCTCGCCCGAGACGGGCGACGCGGTCCTCGACGGCATCGAGCTGCCCATCGCGAGCTTCAAGCGCGTCGCGCTGCTGGCCTGCGGGACCTCGTACTACGCGGCGCTCGTCGGCAAGTTCCTCATCGAGGCGTCGGCGCGCATCCCGTGCGAGGTCGACCTCGCGAGCGAATTTCGCTACCGCGACCCGGTCGTGAGCCCGGGCGATCTGGTGATCGCGATCTCGCAGAGCGGCGAGACGGCCGACACGCTCGCCGCCGTGAAGGAGGCCAAGAGCCGCGGGGCCACCGTGCTCGCGGTCTGCAACGTCGTCGACTCGGCCATCCCGCGCGCCTCGCACGCGACGCTGTACACGCACGCCGGGCCCGAGATCGGCGTCGCCTCTACGAAGTGCTTCACGGCCCAGCTCGCGGCCCTGGCCCTCATCGCCCTGCACGTCGGTCGTCGGCGCTCGACGCTCACGGCCGACGCCGCGCGCGCGCTCGCGGGCGAGCTCGCGGCGCTGCCGCAGAAGATGGCGAACTGCCTCGCGTCGCTCGTGCCCGAGGCCGAGGCCGCGGCGCCGCTCGCGAAGCTCGCCGCGAAGTACCGCGACGCGCGCGACTTTCTCTTCCTCGGACGCGGGACGAATTACCCCATCGCGCTCGAGGGCGCGCTCAAGCTCAAGGAGATCTCGTACATTCACGCCGAGGGCTACGCCGCTGGCGAGATGAAGCATGGGCCCATCGCGCTCATCGATGACGGCGTCCCGGTTGTCGTCATCGCCCCGCAGGGCCACGGCTACGAGAAGGTGCTGTCGAACCTCGCCGAGGTGCGGGCGCGCAACGGCCGCATCCTCGCCGTCGCAACCGAGGGCGACACGCTCATCACGACCCAATGCGACGACGTGCTGCGCATCCCCGACGCGGGGTCCCTCGTGCAGCCCTTCCTCACCGTGCTTCCGCTGCAGCTGCTCGCCTACGCCATCGCCATCGCCAAAGGCAACGACGTCGACCAGCCGAGAAACCTCGCGAAGAGCGTCACGGTCGAATAGACCTACAAGCTCCAGTACTGGATGCCGCGCTCCATCTTCGTGGGCGAAAAGACGCTCTTGACGTCGATGAAGCAGCCGCTGTCGCGCACCATCGAGAGGAGCTTGGGCTGGCCGAGCTGGACGTACTCTTTGTGGCTCACCGCTACGACGAGCCCGTCGAGGTTCCTGTAGTCCTCGAGCTGACTGAGCGTCAGCCCGTACTCGTGCTTGGCCTCGGCGGGATTGCCGCGCGTGTCGTGGATGAGGGCCTCGATGCCGAACTCGCGCAGCTCGTTGAGGATGTCGGGGACCTTGCTGTTGCGCAGGTCGTTGCAGTCTTCCTTGAAGGTGAGGCCGAGGACGCCGACGCGTGCGCCTTTCACGGGCAGGCCCTGGTTGATGAGCATCTTGACGAGGCGCTGCGCGAGGTAGGGCCCGACGTTGTTGTTGATGCGCCGGCCCGCGAGGATGACCTCGGGCTGGTAGCCGAGCTGCTGGGCCTTCATCGTGAGGTAGTAGGGATCGACGCCGATGCAGTGGCCGCCCACGAGGCCAGGTCGGAACTTGAGGAAGTTCCACTTCGTGCCCGCCGCCTCGAGGACGTCGAGCGTGCGAATGTTCATGCGCTCGAAGATGATCGCGAGCTCGTTCATGAGCGCGATGTTGAGATCGCGCTGCGTATTCTCGATCACCTTGGCGGCTTCCGCGACTTTGATCGACGGCGCGCGATGGATGCCCGCGGTGACGACCGAGCCATAGACATCGGCAACGATCTGCAAGGTCGCGGCGTCCTGCCCCGACACGACCTTCACGATGCGCTCGAGGGTGTGCTCCTTGTCGCCGGGGTTGATGCGCTCGGGCGAGTAGCCGAGCGTGAAGTCCGTTCCGCAGCGCAGACCCGAGGCGCGCGCGAGGCGGGGCGCGCAATCTTCCTCGATGGCGCCCGGATAGACTGTGGATTCGTAAACGACGATATCGCCGCGCTTGAGGAATTTTCCGACCGTGTCGGA
>DATKFB010000436.1:0-3014 GCA_035544435.1 Polyangia bacterium | reverse complement strand
CCACCACTACATCCTGCCGGCCCTCCCCGGCCTCGCCATCGCGATTGGGTGCTTCCTCGATGACCTGCTCGAGCGGCGCGCGACCGCGCCCGCCGCCGCCGCGGCGCTCGTCGGCCTGCCGCTGCTGGCGCTCGTCGTCGTCGATCTCGCGGCCGTGCCGAAGAACGCGCAGCACTTCATCTGGCTCTTCTCCTACGATTACATCAACGCGCCCGCGGGCCGGCCTTGGCCGCCCGCGCTCGACTTCGGACCGTGGCTCATCAGCTTCGCCGTGCTTTTCGGGATCGCGACGCTCGCGCTCGGCGTGCGCCGGCTGCAGCGCGGGGCGGCCCTCGGCCTTTGCCTCGCCGCCGTGGCGTTCACCTACTTCCTGCTCGACGGCTACATGATGAAGGTGACGCCCTACTGGACGCAGAAGAACCTCATCGCGACCTACTACAAGCTGCGCACGTCGCCCGACGAGCACCTGCTGGTCTGGCAGATGTACTGGCGTGGCGAGAACTTCTACACGCAGAACGAGATCTTCGAGGGCCCGACCGCCGAGCGCACAGTGTTCCTCGGCGACAAGAACGTCGAGAACCTCAAGGCGTGGATGGCCAAGCACCGCGGCCACCGGGCCTTCTTCGTCGTCGAGCGCAGCCGCTGGTCTCAGCTCGAGGGCCTCGTGCCGCCCGAGACCAAGGCCTCGCTCCACATCGTCGACGAGAGCAACATGAAGTTCTGCCTGGCGCAGATCCAGCTGTAGTCGCGCTTGACGCAGGTGGCCAGGTGGCCGCGCGGCGTTGACGACGTGGGCCGCGGGTGGCAGGATGCGCCCCTCTTCGGACCCGGGGCCGGCCTCGGGCCCGCGAGACGTGAGTAAACCCCCGTGCTCAAAGCGCTAACCATCTTCAGCGGCAACGCGAATCGCGACCTCGCGAAGGCGATCTGCACCTACGTCGAGACGCCCCTCGGCAACGCCGAGGTCACCCGCTTCGCCGACGGCGAGATCTACGTCGAGATCAACGAGAACGTGCGCGGCGTGAACTGCTTCGTGGTGCAGCCGACGTGCGCGCCCGCGAACGACAACCTCATGGAGTTGCTGGTCATGATCGACGCGCTCAAGCGCGCCTCGGCCGGCTCGATCGTCGCCGTCATCCCGTACTTCGGCTACGCGCGCCAAGACCGCAAGAGCAAGCCGCGCACGCCCATCTCGGCGCGGCTCGTGGCAGATCTGCTCACCGCCGCGGGCGTCAACCGCGTGCTCTCGATCGATCTGCACGCCGGGCAAATCCAGGGATTCTTCAACATCCCCGTCGATCATTTGTACGCCATGCCCGTGCTCATCGAGCCGCTCAAGCAGCGCATCTCGTCCGACGCCGTCATCGTGTCGCCCTACGCCGGCGGCGTCGAGCGCGCGCGCGCCTACTCGAAGCGCTTGGGCACGAGCCTCGCCATCATCGACAAGCGCCGTCCGGCGCCGAACGTTTCGGAGGTCGTCAACATCATCGGCGACGTCAAAGGGCGCGACGCCATCATCGTCGACGACATGATCGACACGGCGGGCACGGTGTGCGCCGCCGCGCAGGCCATCAAGGACAAGGGCGCGCGCGCCGTCTTCGCCGTCGCCTCGCACGGCGTGCTGTCGAACCCGGCCATCGAGCGCATCACGGCCTCGCCCATCGAGCTGCTCATCATCACCGACACGATCCCGCCCCGCCCCGAGGTCCGTGCGTGCGCGAAGATCGAGGTCTACTCGGTCGCGAAGATGGTTGGCGAGGCCGTCAAGCGCATCCACCACGGCGATTCGATCAGCTCCTTATTCATCTGAAGAGAAAGCCAAAAAGGAAGTCATCATGGAATTCGCAAAGGTCAACGTCGAGGTCAGGTCCCAGGTCGGCAAGGGCGGCGCCCACAAGGTGCGCGCGGCCGGGAAAGTGCCGGGGGTCCTCTACGGCCGCAAGCTCGAGCCCGTCGCCGTGGCCTTCGAGGAGAAGGCGCTGCTCGCGTCGCTCGACAAGGAGAAGCGGCGCAACACGGTGTTCACGCTCAACGTCGCCGGCGCCGGTCAGACCGAGAGCGTCACGGCCATGGTGCGTGACGCGCAGATCGACCCGATCTCCCAGCGCATCATCCACGTCGACTTCCTGCGCGTCGATCTCGACGCCGAGGTGACCGTCACCGTGCCGCTCGTGCTCACGGGCAAGGCCATCGGCACGACGAGCGGCGGCCAGCTGCACCAGAGCATGCACGTCATCGCCATCGCCGCGAAGCCCGCCGCGATCCCGACGAAGATCGAGGCAGACGTCACGGCCCTCGACATGGGCGACGCGCTCCACGTGAGCGATCTCAAGCTCGGCGCGGGCGTGCGCGCGCTGCTCGACCCGCGCGACGCCATCGCGTCCGTCGTGGCGCCGAAGGCCGAAAAGGTCGAAGAGGCGGCCGCCGCCCCCGTCGAGGGCGCCGTGCCCGCCGAAGGCGCCGCCGCCGCTGGCGCCGCCCCTGCCGCCGGTGGCGACAAAGCCGCCGCGGCGCCTGCCGCCGGCGCAAAGCCCGCCGCTGGCGCAAAGAAAGAAGGGGGCGGAGAGAAGAAGGGCAAGTAATCCTTCGAGCGCGACGGATCTTCCATTGTTCCTCGTGGTGGGGCTCGGGAACCCGGGCCGGCAGTACCAGGGCAACCGCCACAACGTGGGTTTCCGCATCGTCGATCAGCTCGCGGCGCGCGCGGAGGCCACGTCCCCGCGCGACAAGCACGGCGGCGAGCTCTCCGACGTCACGCTCGGTGGTGAACGCGTCATCCTCTGCAAACCCATGGAGTTCATGAACGTCAGCGGTCAGGTCGTGCGGCAGGTCGCGGGATTCCACAAGATCCCCGCGGCGCGCACGATCGTCGTGCACGACGAGCTCGACCTGCCCTTCGGGAGGCTCACGCTCGGCGTGGGCGGCGGCGCGGGCGGGCACAATGGCGTGCGCTCCGTGATCGCCGACCTCGGCACGCCGGACTTCGTGCGCGTGCGCGTCGGCATCGACCGGCC
>DATKFB010000435.1:0-2654 GCA_035544435.1 Polyangia bacterium | reverse complement strand
GTGCGCATGCCGCCCTCGCAGCGCGCGACGATCGACGCCATCCGGAGCTCGAGGTCCGCGTGCGCGCAGCCGACGAACCGCTCGAACTCGGCGTCCGTCAGGATGATGCGCTCCTTGCGCACTTCGCGCACGCGCGGCGTTCGCACGCGCGAGACCGGGTTCGACTCGATGATCTCCGCACGCCAGGCGGCATCAAAGAGCCGGTGCATGACCCCGCGCACGTGCTTGATCGTCTGACGGCTGTAGGTAGCCAGCTGATCGGGCACACCGTTTCGCTTCGGACGCTGGCGCGGCTTGGTGACGAGGTCTTCGAGCACGGCGCGCACATGCGGCGAGCGCACGTCCCCAAGCGGCAAATGGCCGATGGACGGGAAGATGTGCAGCTCGAGGTTTCGCCGCTCGTCGGCCACCGTCACGACCCCTTGCCCCTTGCGCTTCTCCAGCCATTCCTCTGCGTACTGTCGCACGGTCTCGGAGACGACCGGCGCACTGTCGGCAGGTGAGCCGCCGCGCGCCTTTGCGAGCGCCGCCACGAGCTGAGCGAGTTTGCGACGGGCGATCGCCTTGTCGGTCGTCCCGAGCGAGTAGATGGGACGCGACACGCTGCCGTACTCGTGGGTCTTCGTGACCCGGGCCTTCCACAGGCCGTCCTTGTCGGGAGGGATGAGGGTGCCGGTTCGTGCCCGTGACACGTCACACCTCTAGGCGCCATGCGGCGCGGTCTTTCCCGCCTTCGTGTCCGCACCGGCGGTTCACGTCGCCTCCTCGGCTGCTCAACGGCGCTTGCGCGCGGCGCCCTTGGGGAGAACCACCAGGTCGAAGGCGCGGCCGTTGCCCAGACGAACGACCGAAAAGTGGCGCACGTCGCGGGTGGCCAGGCGCACGATCCCAAGTTCCTCCGCGAGCGCGACGATCGAACCGTCCACCAGGCCGAGGCGGAGTCGGAGATAGCGCTGGTCGACGTGCATCGCCCGGGTGAGCTGGGAGTCGGTGGGCGGGGCGTAGAGAAACGCCCGACGCTCGAGATCGCTCACGAACGCGCGCATGGCCGGCCGATCGCCCGCGAGAAAGTAGTCGAGCTCCGCAAGCACGAGCCCAGGGACGTAGCGGGCGCGCGCCGAGTCGATCGCTGCGCGGTACGCGGCGTGGTCCGGGCTTCGTGCGTCGAGATAAGAAAGAAGTGCACCCGTATCGCAGATGAGAGCGGGAGTGCTCAAGGCCCGAGGCGCTTGAAGAGCGCCTTCTCTTCGTCGCGCGGCGCACGGCGGCGCATCGTCCCGGCCGAGCGAGGCTTGGGGTGGTCCTTGTACTGCTCGAGGGCACGACGTAGTTGCGCGCGAATGAATTCGGAGCGCGACACGCCCTGCTCGCGCGCAGCGATGTCGAGCAACCGATCGGTGTCGATGTCGAGGATGAGGGTGGTCGTGCGCTTGGCCGCCGAGAGTGCCATAGAAGGTGTATACGCGAGCAACGCCGAGGTCGCCACGCGGTTCGGGTGATCCAACGACGCGCGGGCCGAAACGCGCTCGGTCGAGCTCTCGAGCACGCCGGTTTCATCGAGAGCCTGCGTGGCGAGACAGAAGCCGTACGCCCGGGATGGGAACTTCCTCCGAGCACGGCGCGGGGGCCGGAGCCGGCGGCGAGGGGCGCTCAGCGTTCACCGGGCCAGGCGCCGACGCGCGCAAGGCCTCCCGCACGGCCTCGAGATCGAATCGCCGCACCTCGCCAACCAGCACGTAGGGGATCCGCTGGCTGCGGCACAGTCGATCAATCGACGGGATCGACACCCCGAGGGCATGGGCGAGCATGCGCTTGTCAACGAGCGGGGTCACGGCCCTGGGCGCTACGGGACCTTGCGCCCGGAGCCCCTCCACGACGCCTTCCCGTGCCGCGCTACGCACAAGTTCAAGCAGGTCGTTAAGCGGGTCCGCAGGGGGCATGCCGTTGTCTCCTCTTACTCACGGGTAAACGGGCAATGGAGCTCGCGGCGCGCGACCCGCGTGCACGCGCCTTGGTCTGCAGCTCCTTCACGAGCTCGCCGAAAGGAATCAGGACAATCGAGAGCGGTTCGGGAACGCCGCCCTGTCGGATTTCCGTAAGGCTGGCCGTGCACTGGACCTCGCGGAAGCCCCGGCTGTCGCTGACGAGGATCGTGTCGCCGACCATCGGCTGATCGAGCTCGAGCCCTTCGCGCTTGCGGATGTAGTCCACGACGAGCGGAAGGTGCCTCACGTCGATTCCCTGACGCCGCAGGACATCGGCAACACGGATCGCCACCAGATCGCGAAAGCTGTAGAGGCGCTCGCCACCGGGTCCGGTTCGGCCCCGACTCACCGAGGGTTTCACGAAGTCTCTTGAGCACCAGTTGACGAGCGTCCGGGGCGTCACCCCTGTGAGCTGGGCGGCAAGGTGGATTGGGAAACCGCGGTTGTGAACGCGCACGAATGACCTCCGTAGAGGTTAATAGCCGCGACCTCCGAGCAAAGGAAGCGAAATGTGCACGGCCCGGCGCTCGGTTCGCTGGGTCGCCAGGTTTCCGACGTCGGCAGGTTGCCGCTTCTTGACCATGGTGTGGGCGCGCAACGTGCCCGCACCATGGGGGTGCCAGGCTCGGTCATGTAGCGCTTGGCCAGCGCGCTCGTGTCGAAGAAGCG
>DATKFB010000434.1:0-7681 GCA_035544435.1 Polyangia bacterium | reverse complement strand
GCCCACCCCCGGTCATTTCGAGGGCTCCAAGGACGATGGCGACGACGGCTGCACGGCGGACGCTCACGGCTCGCCGGCTTTGCTGCGCGCGATGACCACCGAGCGCGCGCCGCGCGCCAGGTACTTCGTGGCGACGCGCTGGACGTCGGCGGCCGTGACGCGCGCGAGCTCGTCGCCGCGCGCGAAGGCGCGACGGAAATCGCCCGTCGCGATCTCGAACTCACCCAAGCGCTCGGCGCGCCCGTGGCTCGCCGCGAGGTCGCGCCAGAACGCCGTCTCGACGCGCGCCTGCGCCTTCGAGAGCTCGGCCGCCGAGACGGGGCGCGCCGCGAGATCGGCGAGCGCCGCCAAGACGCGCGCCTCGGCCTCTTCGGCGGCGTGCCCCTTCGTCATCTGGATCCACAGCGCGTAGAGCCCGGGATCCTTCGTGGGCGCGACGTCGCCGTGGACCGAGGACGCGAGCGCCTTGTCGACGACGAGCTCGCGCTGTAGGCGCGACGAGGGCCCGCCCGCGAGGATCTCGGCGATGATCTCGTAGGCCGCGCGCTCCGGGTCGCCGAGCGCCGGGGCCGGGAAACCGATGGCGACGCGATCCGCGGGCACGGGCCGCGTGACGACGGCGCGCACCTCGGTTGCGGGCGCGAGCTCGGGCTGCGCTTGGGCGCGCGGCGTCCCGCCGGAGGAGGGGATGTGGCCATAGCCTTCGTTCACGAGCGCGAGCGCGGCCGCCTCATCGAAGCGGCCCGCGATGACGACGATGGCGTTGTCGGGCGCGTAGAAGCGCCGGTAGAACGCCACCGCCTTCTCGGGCGTCACGGCCTTGATGTCCTTCATCCACCCGATGACCGGCCAGCGATAGGGGTGGGTCTTGAAGGCCTGTTTGTACATGAGCTCGTCGAGCACGCCGTCGACGCTGTCCTCGACCGACGAGAGGCGCTCCTCGACGACGACGTCGCGCTCGTTGTCGACCTGCCGCTTGCGCAGGTCGAGGTTCACCATGCGATCGGCCTCGAGGCGCACTGCGACCGCGAGCTCGGCTGGCGGCACGTCGTCCATATAGGCCGTGAAGTCGTAGTACGTCATGGCGTTCGAGTTGCCGCCCGCGGCCTCGATGGCGCGATCGAACTCGCCCACGGGGCGGTTCTTCGTCTGCGTGAACATGAGGTGCTCGAAGAGGTGCGCGAGACCGGTCTCGCCCGCCGGCTCGTCCTCGTCGCGCGAGCCGACGCGGAACCAGGTCGTGTAGCTCACGCTCGTCGCCGTCGGGTCGGGCACGAGCACGACCGTGAGGCCATTGGGCAGCCGCCACTTGCCCACGCTGAGCGGTCCGAGGGACGCGCGCGAAAGCTCGACGGGCTGTCCACGCGACGCAGGCGCGGCCCCGCCGCCACCGGCCGCACGGCGCCCGGCGGCTCGGACGGCGCCCGCAGAGGGACCTCCATTGCGATTCGCGGACGCGCAGCCGAGAGCCATGACCGTCACCATGATCGCGGGAGCCCCGGCGCGCATCAAAATTTTGCCGTCATCGTGAGCCCGAGATCCTGCACGACCCGCGTGTAGGTGCCAGCGGCCGTCGGGCGGGCCTGCCCGGCGTTGCGGGCCACGCACGCGTCGAGGTCGTTGCCGCTGCCGGCGCAGGCCGTGGCCCTCGTCGGATCGAAGACCGACGGGTTCACCGTGACCTCGCCCATGAGCGTCAGGCCATAGCCCGCCGAGAGCCACAGGTGCCGGCTCAAACGGGCCTCGGCAAGCAGCATGGGCTCGACCGAGAGCCCGTCGACGGCGGCGGCGTTGACGGCCGAGGGATCGACGGCGCTCGTCTCGACGCGCAGCTGGGCGCCCAGGCGCACGCGCTCGTGGAACCAGTACGAGATGCGCCCGCGCACGTCCCACACGTCGCGAAATCCCCGGTAGAGCACGACGTGCTCGGGCACGCCCGCTGCCTCGAGGGTCGGCCCCGTGAGCCGCACGTCGATGCGGTCGTGGAGGTGGAACCAGATCCATCGCGCCATGAGCGTGACCTCGAGGCCCGGCCGGCGCCGCCAAGTCACGCCGCCGATCCAAACGTCGGGCAGCCGGTACGAAAGATCGCCGAACACGCAGCGCGTCGTCGAGCCGGTGGGGCAGGTCACGAGGCCTCCCCCGTTGACGGGCGGCGCCGTCACGGTCGTGCGCTCGCCGCCCACCTCGACGCCCGGGACGCTGCTGCCGAGCGGGCGGCTCGAATAGGCGAGGCCGATCTCGACGTTCTGGCGCCGATAATAGATTCCACCGCCGAGCGTCACCGAGAACTTCGCGTCGCCGAGGCCGTTGCCGGAGCTCACGTCGTAGCGCGCGGCGGCCTGGGGATTCTCTGCGCCGCACGCCGCGCCGCCACCGCAGTCTTTCGTGACGCCGTCGAGAGCCGTGTCCTCGGCGAACGAGAGGCGGCCCGTCGAAAAGAGGAACCCCGTCGAGATGCCGACGCGAAAGTCGTTTCCGAAGCGAATCGACAGCGCCGGCACGAGCGCGAGGTTGCGCAGGTCGATCTGCAAGGCTTGGTAGCGCGTCGGCTCGGTCCCCGCGGGCGAGAGCGCGAACTTGATCTGCTGCACGTAGGGCATGTACGTGGCGAAGCCGATCGTGAAGCGGTCACCGCCGAGATCCGAGCTCACGCCGAGGAACGCGCCCGGTCCGATGGGCCACTGCGCCGGCTGCATGACGTCGTGGGCCGTCGCCGCGCCGGGCGCGAACGTGCCGCCGGGCGCGCCCGAGTCGTGATTGATCGACGCGCGCGTCAACGTCGTCGTGGACAAACGCACCCCTCCCGACACCATGACCTGCGTGCCGCGCACGAGGCCCAGCGCCGCCGGATTCCAGTAGATGGCCGAGAGGGAAGGCGAGGTCGGCCCCGTGAAGGAGAGCCCTCCCACGAATGGCTCGTCGAGCGGCGCGGCGCTCGCGTCCGCACCCGTGACCACGAGGACGGTGACCACGGCCGCTGCGAAGGCGGTCACCGCGGAGCCCGCCGCGACGCCGGCCCTCCTGACGCGGTCGTCGACGAAACGCATGAGCTCTCGCGACGTTATCCGAAGGGCCCCGAGGCGGCAATGCCTTGACGGTCCGATCCGCGCGTGGCTAACATCGCCTCGGAATGGCGCCCAAGCCGACGCGGCACTCGCTTCCCGCCTCGGCGCGCACGCTCGGTGCGCCAGGGCTCGCGGCGCTCCTCATGACGTTGGCTGCGTCCGCTTGCAACAAGCCCTCGTCCGACAACATCCAGCTCTGGAAGACCACGGAGAAGGGCCCCGAGCGCCTGCGCGAAACCTTGGCCGACCACGGGACTCCGCCGCGCCTGCGCGCCGAGGCCGCCGTCGCCCTCGTCGACGTCGGCCGGGCCGAGGAGGTCGACACCACCTTCCAGTCGCTGCCGCCCGAGGATCGGAGCGAGGTCGCCAAGAACCTCGAGCCTCTCTGCGAGGTCTCGATGAAGGATCCGTCTCCCGACAAGGCGTTGGCCTATCGGGACGCGCTCTACTCGCTGCGACAGTTCGTGGTTCCTGACGAGCAGAAGCGCATCGACGCCGCGCTCATGCCCGCGCTCGAGGCCGATCTGAAGTCGGGTCACCTGCGGCAGGGCCGCCACTCGGTCGACAAGATGCTGACCGCCATCGGCTCAGACGCGGGCGCCATGCTCGCGCGCGTGCTGGCCGAGCCCGACGCGTCCTACCTGCAGGCCGCCGAGCTCCTCGGCAAGATTGGCGACGCCGAAACGCGAGAGAAGGGCGGTGCCGCGCTCGTGGCGCGCGCCCAGCGTGAGAAGTCCGAGCGGCCTCACGACAAGAAGGGCAAGGAGCCCGACGGCGCGATCTACAAGGCGCTCGGGGCGGTCGGCGGTGCCACGGCGGCGAAGTTCCTCGAGGACAAGGTGCTCGGCTCGAACAAAGACGACGCCGCGCTCGCCGTTCGCGCGCTGCAGGAGCGCCGCGATCCGGCCGTGCTGCCGTTCGCGCTCAAAGTCGCGTCCGACCCCAAGGGCGACAAGATCGTGCGTGACGAAATGTTCGGCGTCATCGAGGCCATCGGCGGCCTCGAGGCGCAGCGTGGCTTGCTCGGGATCATTTCCTCCGACAAGGAAGAGATCGTGCGCTACCGCGCCTTCGAGTCGGCCCTCACTGTCGGCAAGGCCGATGGGATACAGCCCGCACTCGAGGCCTTCCCCGCGGCGGTGCCGTACAAGAAGGTCGACGTCGACGACCTTCTCGTGAAGCTCATCGAGAAGCTCGGGCTGCCCGCGCGGCCGGCGCTCGTCAAGACGCTGGGCTCGTCGGCGCCGCTCGCGCGCATGACGGCGGTCATGTCGCTCGAGCAGGTCGGGCGCGCGTCTGACGCGCCGGCCCTCGAAAAACTTGCGGGTGACTCGACGACGGTGAAGGGTTTTCCAGCGGGGGAGACGATCGGCAAGGAGGCGGCGCGGGTCGCGGAGATCGTCAAGAAAAAGTCCTGATGGCCGCCAGCAGTCGAAAGAGTCCTCACCAGTTCCTCTGCAGCGACGCGCTGTGGAGCACGTGCCAGCGCATGGCGGAGGACCAGGAGAAGGGCGTCGACGAGCTCATCTCGGACGCGCTCGTGGCCTACGCGCAGCTTGCGGGCTATCAGACGGGGATCTCGATCGACGACGACGACGGGCCGGCGACACCGCCGCCCACGCACGCGCCGGCGGGCGCCGCGGCCGTCCGTCCGTTGGCGCCGCCGCCGCCCCCGATGCCTCCCGCTGGCGGGCGTTTCGGGCGCGCCATCCCGGGCACCGGGGGTCTAGGCTCCATGGGCGCGCCACCGCCGCCGCCCTCGCACGGCTTCGGCGGCGACGGCACGCCCGGCGGCACGACGGCCCCGCCCCTCTACCTCGTGTTCGACAACCAAAAATATCGCATCGACAAGGACCAGTTCATCATCGGCCGCGGATCGAAGTCCTCCGATCTGCCGATCAAGGACGGCAACATCTCGCGCAAGCACGCCGCCATCATCCGTCGCAACGGGACCTACTTCATCAAGGATCTCGGCTCGACCAACGGCATCGACTTCAAGGGCATGCGCATCGATAACAAGCGCATCGACGAAGGTGATCTCTTCCACCTCTGTGACTACGAGCTCCGCTTCACCTACAAGCGGTGAGGCTCGCCTGACGCGCGCTCGGCGCGCGCCGCTCGCAGGGTCGCTCTCGGTCTCGCCTCTCGACGAGCCGCTGCTCGGGCTGCGGGGCGCGGGTCCCGTGACGGCGCGCCGCCTCTCGGCGCACGGCCTCGAGACGGTGCGTGACCTCCTGCTGCGCGCGCCGCGCGGCTACGACGATCTGCGGTTCGAGACGCCGCTGCCGTGCGTGAGCGACCTCGCCGATGGCACGACGGTGCTCGTGCGCGGCGCCGTGCGGCGCGTGCACGTCTTTCCGCGCCGCCTGCTCGACGTCATCATCGAGGCTGGCGGCGTCAGGTTGCGCGCGCGCTGGTTCCGGCCGCCGCTCGGCATGTCGAAGGGCTTCGTCAAGGGCGCGGAGGTCGCGTTCGCGGGCCCGCTGCGCACGGACGCCAAGGGCGTCCGCGAGCTCGTGCACCCGACGAACGTCACCGTGGCTCTCGCGGCCGCCGGACAGGCGCGCGGGCTCGGGCTGCGCCCGCGCTATCCCGTGCTCGACGGCGTCGGGGCCCGCGTTCTCGAGCGGATCGTCTCGGCGGCGCTCGCGCGGCTCGAGGTGGGTGACGGCGCACGCCTGGAGACGCTCACCGCGGAGGCGTGCGCGCGGCTCGAGGTCCCCACGCTGCGCGAGGCCCTCCGGGCGCTGCACGCGCCGCCCGAGGACCTCGCCGACGAGGAGCTCGCGTCGCTCGCCCGCGGGAGCTCGCCGGCGCACCGTCGGCTCGCGCTCGAGGCGCTCGTGACCGTGCAGGTCGCTTTCTTGCTGCGGCGCGCGGGCGCCGGCGGCGAGCTCGGGCCGCCCCCGCTCGCGACCGCCGACGTGCCGGGCGCGCTTGCACGCCTCCGGGAGGTGCTGGCCTTTTCGCTCACGCCGGCCCAGGCGCGCGCCATCGACGAGATCGCGCGCGATCTGACCTCGGCGCGCCCCATGCAGCGGCTGCTCATCGGCGACGTCGGCAGCGGCAAGACGGCCGTGGCGTTCGCCGCCGCGGCGCTCGTCGCGAGCGCCGGCGGCCAGGCCCTGCTCATGGCGCCCACCGAGGTCCTCGTCGAGCAGCACGCCCGCACGCTCGGCCCGCTCGCGGCCCGCCTCGGTTTCCGGGTGGCGCAGCTAACGGCGGGCACGCCGGCGCGCGCGCGCGCGGCGGTGCTGGCCGACGTCGGCGCGGGTCGGGTCGCGCTCGTCATCGGGACGCACGCCGTGGCCACTCCCGTGCTCGCGTTTCGCGACCTGCGCCTCGTCGTCGTCGACGAGCAGCACCGCTTCGGCGTGGGCCAACGGGCGGCGGCGCGCCGGCGCGGCGGGGCCGCCGGGTTGCCGCACCTGCTCGTGCTCTCGGCGACGCCCATCCCGCGCACGCTCGCACTCGCGCGCCACGGCGATCTCGACGCCTCGATCCTCGACGAGCGTCCCGCGGGCCGCCGCGCGCCCGCCACGGTCGTCTGCCGCGGCGCCGACGAGAAACGAGCGGCCTACGAGCGCCTGCGCGAGGAGCTCGCGCTCGGCCACCAGGCGTTCGTCGTGTGCCACGTCCGCGAGCGCGCGCGGCGCGCCGGCGCCGTCACGGCCATCGGTCACTTCGGCGAGCTTCGACGGCGCCTTGCGCCCGCGCGCGTGGGTTTGCTGCACGGGGCGCTCGCGTTGCCCGAGAAGGAGAGGGTGCTGCGCGCCTTCGTCGCGGGCGCGCTCGACGTGCTCGTGGCGACGACCGTCGTCGAGCTAGGCCTCGACGTGCCGAACGCGACGCTCATGGTCGTCGAGGACGCCGATCGCTTCGGTCTCGCGCAGCTTCACCAGTTGCGGGGGCGCGTGGGCCGCGGCACGGCGCCGGGCCTCTGTCTCCTCTGCACGTCGGACGACGACGCGGCGGGCGAAGGGGCGAGGCGGCTCGCGGCGCTCGCCGAGACGGCCGACGGCTTTCGGCTCGCCGAGGCCGATCTCGTCGCGCGCGGCCCGGGCGATCTCTTCGGCGCGCGGCAGACGGGGACGCCCTCCTTTGGGCCGGCGCCCCTCGCCGAGACCCTCGCGCTCGTCGAGAGCGCGCGCGGCGAGGCTGAGCGGATGCTGACCCTCGATCCGCGCCTCGCGCGGCCCGAGCACGCGGCTCTGGCCGCGGCAGCACGCGCGCTCGAGGCGCGGCGCGGCCTCTTCGAGGGGGAGGCCTCCTGATGTCCACGACACGAGCGCCGGCCGACCTCGCCGCGCCAGGGGCGTCCACCGCGAGCGCCTGGGACTGGATCGTCGCCGGCGCGCTCGGGGGGGCCGGCGCTGGCGGGCTCGACGCCGGGACGGCGATCGCGCGGGGAATCGGCGGCCTGGGCCTCGCGCGGGCCGTCCACCTCCTCGTCCTCGCCACGAGCATGCTCGCCGCCGCCGGTGTCCTGGCTGGCGCGCTCGTCGCCGCGCTGGGCGCGGCGCTGCGTCGCCGGGGCGCCTCCGGAACAGCGCTCGCCCGACGCGAGGCAGGCCTCTCGGCCTTGCTCGCGAGCCCGGCCGTCGTCTTCGTGG
>DATKFB010000433.1:0-2023 GCA_035544435.1 Polyangia bacterium | reverse complement strand
GCGGGTCGGGGCCAGGCCCAGCGCGTCGAACCAGTCCCTGATGCTTGACCAGTGCCGGCAACACCTATTGTGCCCGCTTCGGTGCGGGGAGCGCCTTCGGCTCGTCGCGACCGGTGAGCTTGCGCGGCGTCTCGGCCGGTGCAAGCGCCTCGAGCGCCCTGGCCGCCGATTCGGTCGTCAGGCCGACGTCGTGTGCGCGGCGGAACACCGTGCGGAGCAGCGGGCGCAGATCGGCGGGCGCCGCGCCGGTGAGCTCGACCGCCGCCAGCAAGACGATGTCGACGAGGTCTTCGGCGCGTAGGACGATCGCCGGCGCGGGCGGGGGAGAGGGCAGCGGAGGCGGCGCGGGCGGCGCGGGCGGCGCTTCCAAGCCGAGGCCGACGAGCGTCTCGCCGGCGAGATCGGCCACTTCGGCGGCGAGCGCGCGATCGCAAGGAAAGAGCAATCGGGCCAGCTCCTCGAGCTGGCCTTCCGATGGGCGCCGCGTGGCCTGCATCCCAGCGCACCGCGCTCCTGTGCGAGCTGCCGATGGCCATGCCGAACTGGGCTTGCGTCATCCCGAGCGTCTGCCTGGCCTCTGCGACGACGTTGCGAATGGGTCGCTTTTCGCGTTTGGCCATGGCGCGCGCGCCATTGGCGCACGACTCGGCGGATCTGGCAAGCCCGTCGTCCGGCGATGTGCCAGTCTGGTCGATCGTGGCCATTCTTTCGCCTGCCCTGGCATCTGGTCGAGGCTGCATGGCACATCCGACAGCGCGCAAGGCCAATGCGACGTCGATCTGTGCGCCAGCCGGCGCGTGGGGTGTGCCTCGCTCGCGCGTCGAGGCAATTCGCTGCGCGCGCCTGGCCAATCGAAGCGCGACGTTGGCACGTCCGAGCTTTCACCATTTGCCAGCGACGTCGGACGGGCAGGCGAGGTCGCCGGTGTGATGGCCAGCGTGGCCTTCGCGTTTGCCACCGTGCGCGACGGGTGCGCGGGATACGCGCAGGGGGCGGCTCCGCAGGCGCTGCCCGTGGTCACGCTCGGCGACGCAGACGCTCCCCTCGCGCGAAGATCGGCCACGGTCGGCGACGCAGGCGCACCGCTCGCGCGAAGACCGGCCACGGTCGGCGACGCAGGCGCGCCGCTCGCGCGAAGACCGGCCACCGTCGCGCGAAGGTGCGCCATCGCAGCGGGAAGGCAAGCCACCGCGGTGTTCGCCCTGGCCCGAGCAGACGGAGCGACAGGAGGTTACGACGTGAGCCGCGGTTCGGTCACTGGCAGGTATGCTCCGGCGTGGCATGGGAAGCGGAGCTCCGTGGCTGATGGCGATGGGAGTCGCGAACCTCATCGGCTGCGCGCCGGGGGGCGCCGGATGGAACCGCTGCGTGGCCTTCATTCCAACCACGATCCAGATCATCGAGAAGGTCGGCGCCGGCGCCATGCCGGGGGCCGTCGGTGGGACCATCGTACCCGGGACGTACGACCTCACCGACGCGGTGGTCTTCGGCGCCTCGTCGCTCCTGCCGTCCGTCCCGCCGGAGACCTATGTCTTCGCCGCCTCCGGGACGTACCAGGGTGCCAGCCTCGGCTACGCCGCCGGCACCGGCACGTGGTCGGCGCACGATACGACCCTGACGTTCACGCCGAGCTGCTCGTGCTGGAAGGCGCGAGGCTGCGGGCGAGGGCGCACGTATTCCGTCTGGTACTCGGCGGGTCCGGCGCAGGTCGTGACCTTCGAGACTTACGTGAACGGTGGTACGACCATGCGGACGTTCACACGTCGGACTCGAGAGGATTGAGCGAGTCTACGCGGCGAGCCCCGAGCGTCGTCCTTGACGATCCCCAAGCCCCCGTATACACGAAGCTTCCCCTTCGCGAAGGTGGCGGAATTGGCAGACGCACTAGCTTGAGGTGCTAGCGGGTAAAACCGTAGGGGTTCAAGTCCCCTCCTTCGCACAAGCCTTTTTAGCAGCGTTCCCCCCGTTGTGCCCCCCAATCACGCCCCGGCGCCGTGGGGCGCGAGCCATGACGCCAAGCGCC
>DATKFB010000432.1:0-4297 GCA_035544435.1 Polyangia bacterium | reverse complement strand
CTGGCGGCGCGCCGCGGGAGCGTCCGTGCCCGTCGGTGATTGCTCGAGGTAGCGTTTGTAGGCGTCGATGGCTTGCGCCGCTTCGCCCTCGCCGCGGTAGGCCTCGCCGAGCCCGAAAAGCGCCGGCGCGAAGTGCGGCGCGTTCGACAGGGCCTGCTTGAACAGCCCAATGGCGGCGAGCGGATGACGCTTGTCGAGCAGAACGTAGGCGGAGCCGGTCATGGCCGCGACTCCGTTCGGCTGGAGCCGCAGGGCATCCTCGTAGAGCTTCTGCGCCTTCGCCGTCTGTCCGTTCTCGAGCGCGCGATCGGCGTCGGCGACGAGCTGCTCGTAGGACCGCGCCTTCGTCGCCTCGGGCGGGGGCGAGGCCGCGACGTGTGGCGCGGGCGCCGCGGGCGCCAGAGCCGCCGCAGGTGGCGGCGGGGGCGCCGCGGCGGGCTTCACCGGCGGCGCGGGAGGCGCGGCAGGGACGGCCGCCGCCGTCGGATCGCCGGGCGCAGCTGCGGCCGCCGCCGGCGCGGCGGGCGCTGACGCGACGGGGACCGGGGCCGCCGGCGCTGGCGCGACGGGCGCGGGCGCGGCGGCGCTCGAGCTCCCGTTGCCGGGCGCGGCGCCCGCGGGCGGAAGCGGCGTGCCGCTCGCCAGGTGGAAAGCATGCGGATCCCTGAACATGAACCAGGCGGCCCCGGCCGCGAGGCCCACGAACACGAGCCCGCCCACGATCTTGAGGCCCGTGCGCCGCGGCTTGAACGCCAGAGAGAGGTCGTCGTCGTCGTCCCCGATGTTGGCGTCGAGGAATGAATCGGTGCCACCACGCCCGCGCCGGCCCCGCGACGACGCGCCCGACAGCACGTCGTCGTCGTCGAGATCGGCCGAAACGTGCGGCCGTATGGCGTTCTGCAGCCTGCGCGGCGTCGCCGGCGACGTCGCCCGGCCGGCCCGATCGGGATCCATCGCCGGCGTCGAAGGCTCGGCGCCGCGGGCGGCGCCCGTCTGCCGGTCGGCCTGATCGACGACGTCGAAGAAGGGGCGCAGCTCCTCGACGTCGCCCAGCGTGCGCCAGGCGCCGCCGCGGTGCGAGACGCGATCGCCGCGGCTCACGCGCCGCTCGACGACCCACTTCTGCAGCGTCGTGAGATCGCGCAGGCGGTGTGTCTGGCCCTCCTCCGTCGCGAGCACCCACTCGGGCACTGCGGGGCCCGCGCTCGGCAGCGACGGCTGCGAGGGCCGCGGCCCCGTCGAGGTCGTCTCGGCGTTTCCGAGGCCGCTCGGCGGCGTCAAGCCGACGGAGATCGAGCCGTTGCGCGACACGACGAACGTGTGGCCGCACGTCGTGCATTGAACGGAGGCGCCAGCGCCCGCGACGCTTTCATCGTCGAGCTCGTATTCCGTCTGACAGCGATCGCAGCGAACGTCCATCGCCAAATCCGGCGCCAGACAATAGCACGGCGGAGGCGGCGCGAGGCTGACGGCCGGGGCAACCCGCCGCCGCGCAAGTCAAAGGCTCTCGGGGAACAGCGCGTAGAGCTGCGCCGGCGGCGGGGCGTACGGGCCCTTGGCCATGAGGTTGCCGAGATGGTCGACGCGGAAGCCGCGCTCGAACGCGCGCTCGAGGACGAGCGGCACGCCCGCCGAGGCTCGGATCACGGCCGGGCGATCGGGCAAGGCATCACTGACGGCGTCGACGAGCTCGGCGAGCAGCTCGGCGGACTCTGCGAGCGCAGGTCCCACGATGATGCGCGCGGGGAGCACCCGGTAGAAGAGGTAGCCCGCGAGGGCGTCGCCGCGCTCAACGACGAAGCCGCGGCCCGTCGCGGCGAGCAGCGCCAGATCGCGGCCGCGATCGGCGCCCGTGCGCGCGAGATCGTAGCGGCCGATGGGCTCGACGTCCGGTGCGCCGAGCGGCCGCACGGCCGTGGGCCGCGTCCGCGGCGGCGCGAGCCGCGCCGCCACGAGATAGGGCGCGACGTCGACGACCCGGTAGCCGAGGCGCGTGTAGAGCCCGAACGAATCCGGATTGAAGCTGTCCTGGAAGAGGCGAACGCTGGCCGCGTGTTCCGCGAGGCGATGGAAGTGCGTCATGAGCGCGCGGCCCACGCCGGCGGACGCGCCCGGCCGGGCGGCGAGCGGCCCGATGCTCGCGACGCCGCCGCGCAGATGCGCGAAGCCGACACCCTCGGTCGTGCCGTGCACCGAGGCGAGGGCGCATCCTTCGGGATCGAGATCGAGGTAGGCGCGGCAGAGCCAAACGGCGCTCTCGACGTTGGGAAACGGCGGCGTGTGCCCGCGGCGACGGTAGACCGCCGCGAAGGCGTCATAGAGGACCGTGCTCGCCTCCTCGACGTCACGCGGCTCGAGCCGCCGCACTTCGATCATCGCGTGCTCACCATGACGGCAGCATCATACCCGGAGCCGCGCCGGGGCGGCGCGCGCGCGGGTCTGCTACCGTAGAGACCCGCGTGTCCGACTCAAGGCAAACGCGCCTGCACCCCGAGGCCGGCATCGATCTCGAAGCGCAGCCAGCGCACGAATCCGATGGTCTCGCCGACCTGAACGTAGGCGCCGAAGTTGCGCATGACCTCGAACATGAAACCGTTCGAGTTGCGAAGCGCGAGATCGTCGTTGTGGGGCAGCATCGGATCGTTCTGGGGCGTGATGTCGTAGGCGACCTGGGCCGTCGCGAAGAACTTCGTCGACTCCTCGGGATCGACCCAGTAGCGGACTCCCGGCGCGACGGCGAATTGGCGGTTCTGCGTGAAGTCCCGCTCGAGACCGAAGCGCAGATCGACGAGGACGTCCCAGTGACGAGCGAAGCCGAAGGACGGTTGGACGTCGAGGAACGTCGGCAGCCGCGTCGTGCAGACGCGCTTTTGCGGCTGGCCGCAGTCGATCATCTCCTGATAGGGGAAGATGCCGCGGTAGCCGGTGCCCGCGAGCACGGCGATCCCGAACTGCAGGGCGTGCGACATCGTCGCGGGGGCGAGACGCGGAAAGACCTTCGGGGGCGCCGGTGGCGTGGCCGGCGCAAGAACTGCCGCGGCGGGAGCGACCTTCGGGGCGGCGACGTGCACCGGCGTGGCCGCCACGGGCGCCGCCACCGCGGGGGCGGGCACCTGCAACGTGGGCGTCGGCGCGGGGGCGGCGGGCTCGGGCGCGGCCTCGACGGCCGACGGAGGGGCCGCTCGGTGGGGTATCGGAAGGATCGGCCACGAGGCGCGCGCGGCCGAGCCCCAATGGGCCACGACCATGAGTCCCACTCCCACCAAGGCCCGCCGAGCGGCTCGCATGGGATGGGCAGTGTAGTGGAAACTGGCCGCGTGGCGAAGAGGGCGGACCGGTGGGCCTGAAGGACGACACGCTCACGCGGCGCGCGTTCGGGGCCCTCGGCGCCGTGGCCGCGGCCGGGGCCTTCATCGGCCGCGCGCGGCCCGCGCTCGCCATCGGCGAGCACTCGCTCTTCCGGTTCGGACGGCTCGCCATCCCGGGCCTGCCCGACCCCCGGCCCACGGCCCTGCGGCGGCTCGCGTGGGACCTCGTTCGGCGCACGAGCCTCGTGACCGCCTCGGAGCCCACGCCGCTCCGCCTCGCCGATCCCAATCTCTTCCGCTTTCCGTTCCTCGTGCTGTCGGGCGATCGGGGGTTCGCGCCCCCCCCCGAGGCCGATCTCGCGCGCCTGCGCCGCCACATCACGTACGGTGGCTTCCTGCTCATCGACTCGGCGGAGGGACGCGCGGGCGGCGGCTTCGACGAATCGGTGCGGCGGCTGCTCGCGCAGACTTTGCCGGGCGAGCTGCCCGCGCGCATCCCCGACGAACACGTGCTCTGGAAGTCGTTCTACGTCCTGCACGGTGCGCCCGGCCGCATCCTGGCGGCGCCTTACATCGAGGGCGTCGAGCGCGATCGGCGGCTGGCCGTCGTCTACACGCAGAACGATCTCGAGGGCGCGCTCGCGCGCGACGGGTTCGGCCGCTGGGAGCACGAGGTGATCCCGGGCGGCGACGAGCAGCGCGAGCAGGCCTTTCGCTTCGGGGTGAACCTCGTCATGTACGCGCTCTGCCTCGACTACAAGACCGAGCAGGCCCACATCGACTACATCTTGCGCACGCGGCGGTTCGCGCGATGAACCCGTTCGGCGGCGGAGAGCTCGGCGCACAATTCGGCGTGGCGCAATTCAATGACTGGCACGTCACGCTGGGCGCCGGCTCCCACCTCGGCCGGTTGGGCGTCGTGCTGCTCATGGCGGTCGCGGCGCTGGCCCTGGCCGCCATACGACGGGACTTCACCGGCCGCCAACGGG
>DATKFB010000431.1:0-5506 GCA_035544435.1 Polyangia bacterium | reverse complement strand
TTCCACTCCTCGCCGTACTTGTGGAACCCCAGGAACTGCGTGACAGCCGTGTAGAAAAGGCCAGCCGAGTGGGGAAACTCGACGCGATCGAGGATCTCGAGATCGAGCCCGCGCCCCACGGCGCGCATCGTCGAGACGAAGTCACCGAAGCCGTCGATCGAGAGGCAGGCGGCCTCCTCGAAGGGCGAGACGAAGAAGGCGCTCGACAGGTGCGACTTGTGATGCTCGACGTTGTGAAACTTGGCCCGCAGCTTCTTGGCCTCGACGCCGAGCGCCGTAGCGAGTGAGTCGTCGAGGCCGCGCACCTTCGCGACGTTCGCGAGGCGGTCCTTAACGAGCTTCGTGAAGGAGGGTCGCTTCTGCAGCGTGAAGAGGATCTTCTTGTGCAGGTTGGCCTTCGGGTCGCGAGACACGGCCACGTGATCGAGCTCGGCGGGCGCGACGCCCGAGCCCGCGAGGACGGCCTTCACCGCCAACGCCGGGAACCCCGCGCAGTGCTTGCGGCGGTTGAGGCGCTCCTCCTCGATGGCCACCACGAGCTGGCCATCCTTGACGAGAACGGCCGAGGCGTCCCCGTGGAAGGCATTGATGCCGAGGATGTTCATAAGGGCGGCAAGTATAAGATAAGTGCCGGCGATTGTTGCCCCAAAGATGCGGCTGGCCAGCGTAGAATCGCGGCGCTTTGAGCCGGCCGATTCGATGACCGCCTCGCCCTCGCCGACCTCGCGCGCCGACAACCACCACCTGCGCGTCGCGGTGCTCCACAACTATGGCGACGAGAGACAGCCCAGCATGCGCCTCTACGCGGATCGCCTGGGCAACGCGCTCGTGCGTCAGGGCGTGTCGGTGACGCGCCTGCGCCCCACCCCCATCGTCCCCGACGCGTGGCAAGCTCGGTCGCCGACCTGGGCCAAGCTCGACATTCAGTTCGGGCGCTTCGCCGTCTATCCGCGGCTCGTCCGCAAGCTCGACGCCGACGTGATTCACGTCATCGACCACGGGCAGGCCTACCTGCTCGACAGCCTCGACCCCGCGCGCACGGTCGTGACGTGCCACGACGTCATCCTCCTCGCCCTCGCGCACGGCCGCATCGGCTCGGCCGCGGTCCCTCCAATCGCGCTGCAGATCCTGCACCTGTCTCTCGAGCTCATGAAGCGGGCTGCCGCGATCGTCGCCGACTCCGAGTCGACGAAGCGCGACCTCGTCGACTTCATCGGTCTGCCCCCCCACCGCGTGACGGTCATCGCGCCAGGTCTCAACCAGGCGTTCTCGCCGGACGCCGAGCGCGGCGCGGCCACGCGGCGACGCCTCGCGCTCGGCGACGGCCCCTTGATCCTCCACATCGGCCGCGCGTTCTACAAGAACATCTCCGGCGTCTTGCGCGTCGTTCACGCGCTGCGCGCGCAAGGCACCGCCGCGCGGCTCGTGCGCACGGGTCGACCGCTCTCGGGTTCCGACCGGGACCTCGCCGAGCGCCTTGGGATCCTCCATGCCGTCGTCGAGCTGCGCGGCGTCCCCGACGAGGAACTGCCCGGCCTCTACAACGCCGTCGACCTCCTGCTCTTCCCGTCGCTCTACGAGGGCTTCGGCTGGCCGCCCCTCGAGGCGATGGCCTCTGGGACGCCCGTCGTCTGCTCGCGCGCCGGCTCGCTCGGTGACGTCGTCGGCGATGCCGCTCTCACGGCGGACCCCGAGAACATCGGCGCGCTGACGTGGCACTCGGCCGCGCTCCTCGGCGACGCTCGGCTCCGCCGCGCGCTCGTCGAGCGCGGGCTCGCGCACGCGCGGCAGTTCTCCTGGGAGAGGACCGCGCGCGAGCTCATCGGCGTCTACCGCGACGTCCTCGCCAGGGTGGCCTGAGATGTGCGGGATCGTCGGTATCGTCCGCTGGGACGGCACGCCCGTCCGGGAAGACGAGCTCGCGGCCATGACGAAGAGCATCGTCCACCGCGGACCGGACGACGACGGCGTCCTCGTCGAGGGCGGGTGCGGCATCGGCATGCGACGCCTGTCGATCATCGACGTCTCCTCGGGCGGGCACCAGCCGATGTTCAACGAGGACGAGAGCGTCGCCGTCGTCTTCAACGGCGAGCTCTACAACCACCGCGATCTGCGCTCGCGCCTCGTCGTCGAGGGCCATCGCTTTCGCGGCAACAGCGACACCGAGGTGCTCGTCCACGGCTACGAGCAGCTCGGTCTGCCCGGCATGCTGGCGCACCTCGAGGGCATGTATGCCTTCGCGCTGCTCGATCGGAAGCGCCGCCGCCTCTTCCTCGCGCGTGACGGCTTCGGCATCAAGCCCCTCTATGTGCGACGCACGGCGCAGCAGCTCTCGTTCGGCTCGGAGATGCGCGCCCTCGCGCGCGACGGGCAGGGCGCCCTCTCGGTGGACCACGCCTTCACGCGGACCTACCTGCGGCTCGGGTACGTGCCCTCGCCCAACACGGCCTTCCTCGGCATCGAGAAGGTCCGGCCGGGGACGTTTTGGGAGATCGACCTCGACACGGGCGAGGTCCGAGTCGAACAGTTCTACCGTCTCACGCCGGCGGTCGTCGACGACACGCGGTGGGAGACGCTCGTGGAGCGGCTGCGCGAGCTTCTCAACGCCTCCGTACGCCGGCACCTCTTGGCCGACGTCCCCACGGGCCTCTTCCTCTCGGGGGGGCTCGACTCGAGCGCCCTCGTCGTGTTCGCAAACCATCACGGCGCGCCGCCCAAGACTTTTTCGATGGGTTTCTCGTCGTCGGACCAGGGCGACGAGACGCTCTTTGCCGCAGAGGTCGCCAAGCGCGCCGGCAACGAAAACGTCCGCATCGACCTCGGCCCGGCCAACCTCGGCGATCTCGATCCGATCATCGACGCCCTCGAGGAGCCCTTGGCCGACAGCGCCGTGCTGCCGCTCTGGTATCTGTGCGTCGGCACGGCGACCCACGTCAAGGTGGCGCTCTCGGGCGAGGGCGGCGACGAGGTCCTGGGCGGCTACGCCCGGTACTTCTGGGGCCCTGTCGTCGAGGACCTGCGGCCCATGCTGGCGCCGCGCGCCGCGAACCTGCGCGATCTCACGGCGCACATGCCCTCGCGCTCGTTCGGCCCCTTCAACGTCGCGCGGCGCGCCGCGAAGCTCGCCGACTCGATCGGGCTCTCCGAGCCGGCGCGCTACCTCGCCTGGTTCGACATCTTCACGGGCGACGAGCGCCGCAGGCTCGTGGGCGATGGCGGGGACGGCGCCACATTGCGCTACAATTCCATGTTCAGCGACGCGCGCGAGCTCGGGCTCGATCCCGTCCAGCGCCTCCAGTACGTCGACTTCCGGACCATGCTGCTAGACAACCTGCTCATGAAGGCCGACAAGATCTCGATGGCGCAGAGCCTCGAGGTGCGCGTGCCGTTCCTAGATCGCGCGCTCGTCGAGTTCGGCCTGGGGCTGCCCGCGCGGCAGAAGATCGGCCTCATGCGCAACAAGCGCGTCCTCCGCAAGCTGCTCGAGCCGCACCTCGGCGTGCGCATCGCGCGGCGCCCCAAGCGCGGCTTCGAGATCCCCGTCGACCGCTGGTTCCGCGAGCCCGACACCGCGCCCTTGCGCGCCGAGCTCACGAGCGGCGCGCTCGTCAAGGAGCTCGGGTTTTCGCCGCCCGCCATCCAGGGGCTGCTCGACCGGCACCTCGCGGGCGAGGACGTGGGACGCAAGCTGTTCGCGCTCGCCGCCCTCGACCGCTGGGCGCACAGGTTTGCGTGAGCCGGCGGCCGCCGCGGCCACTGGCCCCCGAGCGGCACGCGTAGTAAAAAACAGCGACTCCGTGCAGAAGAGCATCTTCTCGATAGACGTCGAGGACTGGTACCACATCCTCGACGTGCCCTCAGCGCCACCGCGGGCGCAGTGGGACGGCCTCCCGGCGCGCGTCGAGGACAACTTCCGCCGGATGCTCGATATTCTCGAGGAGACACGCAGCCGCGCGTCGTGCTTCTTCATCGGCCACGTCGCGAAGCGCTTCCCGCACCTCGTGCGCGAGGCCAAGGCGCGCGGCCACGAGATCGCCTCCCACAGCTTCGCGCACCAGCTCGTCTACACGATGACACCCGCCGAGTTCCTCGAGGACGCGCGGACCTCGCGCGCGCTGCTCGAGGACATCTCGGGCGGACCCGTGCGTGGCTTCCGGGCCTCGGGATTCTCGGTCACGAAGGACACGCCCTGGTTCTTCGAGAAGCTCGCCGAGGCGGGGTATGCCTACGATTCGTCGACGTTCCCGGCGGCGCGCGGGCACGGCGGTCTCACCGGTGGGCGCCTCGAGCCGCACGCGCGCACCACGGCGGCCGGAGACCTCTTTGAGTTTCCCGTGACCGTCACCGACGTACTCGGCAAGCGCCTGTGTTTCTTCGGCGGCGGCTACCTGCGACTCTTCCCCTATCCGCTCGTCAAACAGATGTCGAAGCGCGTCCTCGCCGAGGGCCGCCCAGTGATCTTCTACGTCCACCCGCGCGAGGTGGACCCCGGGCACCCGCGCCTGCCCATGAGCGCTGCGCGCCGGTTCAAGACCTACGTCAACCTGAACACGACCGAGGACAAGATGCGGCGCATCTTGACGGACTTCCCCGTGACGACCTTCGAGGACTACCTCACCGAGAACCGCACTCGCCTGCCAACCAGTTGATCGGGAAACCAGCCTATGGAAACCAGAACCGCGAGCTTCTTCGACACCTACGCCAATGACTTCTCGGCCATCTACGGCAACGAGAACACGCCGCTCAATGCGGTCGTCAACCGCATGTTCCGCAAGAGCATGATGCTGCGTTACGAGCGCACGCTCGCCGGGTGCCAGCCGATCGAGGGTAAGACCGTCATCGATATCGGCTGCGGGCCCGGCCACTACTCGGTCGCCCTCGCGACGCGCGGGGCGTCGCGCGTGCTGGGCGTCGACTTCGCGTCGGGCATGATCGACATCGCGAAGAGGCGCGCCGAGGGCGCGGACCTGGCCGACCGCTGCAAGTTCACGCTGGGCGACTTCCTCGAGGTCACGGGCGAAGAGACCTTCGACTACGCCGTCGTCATGGGCTTCATGGAATACATCGAGGATCCGCTGGCGCTCATGAAGAAGGTGCTCAAGGTGTGCCGCGGCAAGGCCTTCTTCAGCTTTCCAGCCGACGGCGGCCTGCTCGCCTGGCAGCGCCGCCTGCGCTACCGCAGCCGCTGCGCGCTGTATCTCTATACCGAGCAGCAAATCAAATCGCTCGTCTCGAGCCTGGGCGTCAAGGCTTCGAGCGTCGAGACGATCAGTCGGGATTACTTCGTCACGCTGACCGTCTGACCACGTGGTCGCCGCCCAAGCTCGTCTTCGAGCAGCGCGGACCAGCGGTCGTTGATCAATCCTTTTGAGAAGTAACGGCGGTAGGTCTTGAGCGCGTTGGCGCGCGTCGCCCGGAGGCCGGCGGTGTCGTCCTTGAGCGCCACGAGCTTGGCCGCAACGGCGTCGGCCTGGCCGGGTGGAAGCTCGAAGCCGACGTCGTATTC
>DATKFB010000430.1:0-5011 GCA_035544435.1 Polyangia bacterium | reverse complement strand
CCCCACTGTTCTTCGTCTGGGTGACGATCGGCCGCTCAGCGGCGGCTTGTGGATGTCCGCTGCAATGGCTTATTGGCCCGCTCCGACCGCGGCACAGTCCCGAAGGTACATGTTCATGAGAGTCTGGTACGGCAGAGACATCTCGCGGGAAAGCGCCTGAAAGTAGCTGATGGTCTCCTCATCGAGCCGGATCGTCAGTTGCCTCTTGAGCCGCTTGGCGTAGGGATTCCGGACCGCGGTGGAAAGTCGTAATTCTTCCTCATTTCATCCTCCGGTCGTCGTATTGCCGTCGCTCATCCGAGCTCGCCTTGCGTGCTGAGATCAAGCGAATGACTTCGTCTTCCTGCCGGTAACAGTGACAGACCACCAGGGTCCTCAGGCGTCGAGGAAGCCCGGACCGTGTTTCTCGACGAGAACGCCTTGTTGCGCCCGGACGACCCGATCGAGGAGGCGCAGGGGTGGCGCTACGTGGGGGCTGGCGGCGACGCAGGTCGCGGGAAGCGGATCAGGGCGCCGCGGCGGTCACGGATCGAAACGCTCATGGTACGGGTTTCGACCGCCCCGGATTTTTGGTGCCTCCGGCTCCGAAAGAGACCGCCCAGCGAAGCCGCCCCCTAAATCGCGTACCCGCCCGCCTCCAGCGTGTGGAGCGCGATCTTCCGCCGCAGCGAGAACGTGTTGACGCGGTCGAGGGTGTAGTAGCTGTTGACGTCGCGCACCTCGCGGCCCCACTCCTCTTCCTGCGACATCCACATCAGCATCTCGCGCACGAGGTCGAAGACCTCCTCGTGGGCCTTGGCGACGAAGAGCTGCGTCATGGCCATCGGGATGCGCGCCTTCTCCTCGCCTCCGGCCTTGATGATCTGGATCGTGCGCGTAATCGCCGAGTCCATGCCGAACGTCAGGATCATGCAGTCGGCGAGCCCGCCCAGCAGCTCCTGCTTGTCGGAGATCTGCTGCATGTACTTCTGCACGCCCAGCGATGCCACGTAGACGATGGCGCGCTTGGCGTAGTCGCACTTGTTGCGCTCGCGGCCGAGCGGGCCCTCGGGCGGGCGGCGCACGAACTTCATGGGGTCGGCGAGCTCGGCCTGCACCTCGCCCACCATCTGCATGAGCGCGAGCTTGCCCGTGAGCGCGCGCTTGAGCACGGTGCCCGGCACGAGCAGGCGGTTGATCTCGTTCGTGCCCTCGAAGATGCGGTTGATGCGCGCGTCGCGGCTCGCGCGCTCGATGGGGTAGTCCTCGATGTAGCCGGCCCCGCCGAAGATCTGCAGCGTCTCGTCGGCCGTCGCGTTCAACATCTCCGACCCGAAGACCTTGATGATCGACGCCTCGATCGAGTGCTCCTCCGTGGCGTCGAGCTGCTTTTGCTGCGCCTTCGGGTCGGCCGGGTCGATGGCCTTCCAGCGCGCGTCGAGCAGGCCCGCCGTGCGGAAGCCCATCGACTCGGAGACGTAGATCTGCGTCGCGATCTCGCCGATCTTCTTCCGAATAAGGTCGAACTCGGCGATGGGCTTGCCGAACTGTTTTCGTTCGCGCGCGAACTTCACGCCCATCTCGAGGATGTGCTTGGCGCCGCCCGTCGCGCCCACGCCCAGCTTCCAGCGCCCGATGTTGAGGATGTTGAACGCGATCTTGTGGCCCTTGCCGATCTCGCCGAGCACGTTCTCGACCGGAATCGTGCAGTCCTCGAGGAAGAGCGGGCACGTCGAGCTGCCTCGGATGCCCAGCTTGTGCTCCTCGGGGCCGATCGTCAGCCCGGGCGCCGAGCGCTCGACGATGAACCCGGTGAACTTCTCGCCGTCGACCTTGGCGAAGACCGTGAACACGTCGGCGAAGCCCGCGTTCGTGATGTAGAGCTTCGAGCCCGTCAGCTTCCAGCTCTTGCCGTCGGCCGACAGCACGGCCTTCGTCTTCGCGGCGAGCGCGTCGGAGCCGGAGCCCGGCTCGGTGAGCGCGTAGGCCGCGATCTTCTCGCCCGTCGCGAGCCCGGGCAGGTACTTCTGGCGCTGGGCCGGCGTCCCGAACAGCGCGATGGGCATCGTGCCGATGCCGACGTGCGCGCCGAAGCTGACGGCGAACGAGCCCTGCATGGCCACCGACTCGGCGATGAGGCTCGCGCTGCTCTTGTCGCCGTCGAGGCCGCCGTAGGCCTCCGGAATGTCGTGGGCGAGGAGCCCCACGGCGCCCGCCTTCTCGAGCAGCTCGCGCATGAGGCCGGGCTTCTTGGCCTCGATGTCGGCCAGGCGCGGCAGCACCTCGCCCCGCATGAAGTCGTCCGCCGTCTTCTTCATCATCCGCTGCTCGTCGTTGAGCATCTCGGGCGTGAAGATCGTCGCGGAACCGGTCGGCTCAAGCAGGAACCCACCACCCGGGGACAGCGTGATCGCAGAGGCAGCCATGTCGTTAGTTTATCATTTCCTCATGCTGGTCCGAATCTCCGCCGATGACGAAGTAGAACGAACTTGCGAAGCGTCGCGAGGGGCATAACCTCAACGGACCCGGATGAGCGCGCCGACCCGGCCTCGACGTCGCGGTGATCGTCCCCGCGTGGCCCTCGTGCTCTCGGGCGGCGGGGCGCGCGGCGCGTACGAGGCCGGCGTGCTGCGTTACCTGCGCGAGGATCTGGCGGGCGACCTCGGCGGTCAGGTGCACTTCGACATCGTCTGCGGCACGTCGGTCGGCGGCATTCACGCCTGCTTCGTGGCCGGAACGGCCGATATGGCCGAAAAACAGGGGCGCATGCTCGTCGATCGCTGGGAGAGCTTCGTCCTCGAGGAGATGGTCAGCTTCGGCGTCAAGGAGTTCATGCGCGCGCCCGCGACGCTGCTCGGCGGCGGCCACATGGACGAGACCGACGGTCACCGGCGCCTGGGCGGCATCGTGCAGACGCGCATGCTCGAGCGCGTCGTCAAGCGCCTCATCCCGTGGCAGCGCATCTCGACGAACATCCAGCAAGGCTACCTCGAGTCGCTCTCGGTGACCGCCACCGACATCGGCTCGGGCAAGACCGTCGTGTTCGTCCAGCGCGAGAAGCCCGGCGCGCCCGAGTGGAGCAAGGATCCCTTCGTGCGCGCGCAGGCCGTGACGATGGGCCCCGAGCACGCCATCGCGTCGGCCGCGCTGCCCATCCTCTTTCCGGCGGTGGCCGTGGGCGAGCGGTTCTACTGCGACGGAGGCTTGCGCCAGAACACGCCGCTGTCGCCGGCGCTGCGCCTCGGCGCCGACAAGGTGCTCGTCATCGGCCTGCGCCACAAACCACCCGTTGAGGAGACGGCCGAGGAGTCGATGCCTTTCCCGGGCGCGGCGTTCCTCGTCGGCAAGATCCTCAACGCCTTCCTGCTCGACCACATCGACTACGACCTCGATCGCCTGCGCCGCTTCAACGCCGTCATCGAGGCCGTGCGCTCCGCTGACTCGACCGTCGACCACAAACGCTTCGACGAGGTCGTCACGAGGATGCGCGGCGCGCCCTATCGCACGATCGGCGAGTACATGATCCGCCCCTCCGCCGATCTCGGCGAGGTCGCCGCCCACATCGCGCGCACCGGCAAGTTCAAGGGCCAGGGCGGCGGCCCCGGCATCCAGATGCTGCGCCGCCTCGCCACGGCCCGCGGAGCCGACGAGGCTGACTTGCTCTCCTACATCTTGTTCGACGGCCTCTACGCCGCGGAGGTCGCACGCATCGGGTACGAAGACGGCCGCCTCCACCACGAGGAGCTCGCGAAGTTCCTGGCGGATGCGGTGGTCCGCGACTGAGGGGCGCGGGCAAGCCCACCCAGCGTTACTTCACGAGCCGAAGCTGCGGCCGCCGGCGGCGCGGCGGCGCAGACAGAGGCTCGTTGAGCACCGCATCGTCGGGGACCGCCTTGAGGAGGCGGTCGGTGCTGTCCCTGCGCGAGGCGGCGCGGCCCTCGACGTCGAATACCTCTTCGTGAGTCACGTCGGCCTCGGCGGAGCCGGAGCTGGAGCCGGAGACCGACGCCGGGCGCGCTCCCGAGACCGACGCCGAGGAGGCGGAGGGCGAGGAGGGCGAGGCTGAAGAGCCGGGCGCCCGGGCGGCCACGATCGAAACGTCTTCGGGGACGTCCTCCTGATACAGGACGCCGCGCCCGTCGTCGCAGGCCACGACGTAGACCGCCGACCAGGGGACGACGGTGAGCTGCGGCGTTCGAGCGAAGGAGAGGGTGGCCCGGACGCCGTAGTCGTCGATCTCGAGATCGGGGATCGAGATGGGAAGGTCGTGGCCGTACTGGAGCACGAGGTGGGCCTCGCCGCGCAGGTGGGCGGGCACGATGACACCTGGACGCCGGGCGTCGAGGTGCAGCGATGTCCAGCCCTCGCGCAATAGCGCCAGAAACGCGTCCTGTTTGGAGGGTCGTTCGGGGGCCGCCATGCGCGCCTCGTGTGAACGAGGTGAAAGATTCTTACTCGGGAGCGGCCCAGATGCAAAGCCAGATGCAAAGCGGTATGCGACGGAGTGGAGGAAAGGGGACGCAAACCGTGAAAAGGAGAGGGGGGATGCAAAGCGTCCTGACCATGCGCCGCCTTTTTGCGTTACGCTTTGGGTCTATGAACCGCCTGTCTCCGGCACCCCCGCCCCCGGCCACGGGCCGCTTCCCGTCGGGCTGGCGCGCGCGGCTCGGCCGCGATCCGGTGCCGATCTTGCTGCGCGAGGGCAGCCCGGCCCTCTCGGCCCGCGTTCGGCGCGACCTCATCGACGATGAAGAGGCGCCCGGCGCGGACGAGGTCGTCGCCTATCCTGAGGTCAAGGCCTTCTTGCGCAAGCAAGAGGCGAGCGGCGCTTTCCCCGTGAAGCCGGCCGAAAAGGCGCTCGGCTCGCAGAAGCTCGCGCGGGCCGTGGCGACGATGCGCGCGCTCGAACGCTTGGCCGACTTCGGCCTCGGGCGCGAGCACCCGGGCGTCGCGAAGGCCGCCGACGTGCTGCTCGCGTCACAAGCGCGCGACGGAGGGATCGCGGATCTCTCGCTCGGCGAGACGCCCGAGT
>DATKFB010000429.1:0-9044 GCA_035544435.1 Polyangia bacterium | reverse complement strand
AATTACGGAGTCGCCGAGGCCACCGCCGCCGCCGCCTCAAACATAGACATTTACACTCTGGCGTTCGCCACCAGCCCGCTTACCGCAGAGAGCACGCGTTGGTTCAACTACGCAGGGAGTCTGGTACGAGGCCGTGGCTTCGCGCTCAACACGATCGACCCAACGACATTGACCGCTCAGCTGCTGAAGATATCGAATAGTCTTCAAGTTGCGCTCGTGCAGTAGCGTCGCGCGGCGCCGCTCCCGCTCCCGCTCATCGCAGCGCAAGCGTCACCGTCCAGATCGCGACGGTCTTTGAACCGATCGCGCGCGCTCCGCTCGTGAGGCCGAGCAGCTCGCCGCGCAAGAACGCCGCGAGCGCCGCGTCGCCCGAGACGATCTCGACGGCGACGACCTTGCCGGCGCCGTCGACGCGCAGGCGCAGCACGAGCCGCCCCGCCTGCCGCGGCGCCTCGGCCCACGCGATCGTCGCGAGCTTCGCCTCGACCGCCGCGCGCAGGAGCTCCGGCGACGACAAGTCGGCGGCGATGCTCGCGACGACCAAGGCCCGAAGGCGCGGCCGTCCGTGGCGAAAGCCGTCGTCTTTCGCGGCGTCGGCGCGGCTGTCAGACTCGGCGAGCGCCTTCGCGCCAGCGTCGGCGGCGGGCTTCTTCGCGAGCGCCGGCGGCGGCGCCGGCGCGGCCGGGGCGGAGGCGGTCGCGATCGTGCGCTTCAAACCCAGCGCGCTCGAGCCCGAGCCCGCGCTGCCGAGCGCGCCGAACGACCCGAGCGAGCCCTCACGGTACATCATCTTCTCCTCGGTCGACGGCGGCGCGACGGCGAGGTTCGAGACGCCCGCCGGCATGGGCAGCGGCTGGCGCACGGGCGTGGCCTGGCCCGTGCGGTTGACCACCTCCTGATCGACGGCGACGAAGGACGTGAAGGGCGTGAGCAAGCTGTGCCGTAGGCCGAGATCCGTGATGGCATCCTCGACCGGCTGCCCGCCGCCCAGGACGCGCTCGTCCTCGAGCGTCGCGACCCAGCTGCGGGCCCACAGCCAGCGCAACGCCTCGTTGCGCGCACGGACGTCGGACGCGCGCACGGGCAGCACCTGCGAGAACGGCGCGCCGCCACCAGCGAAGCCGGTCACGCGCACCTGGCCGCCCGGCTCCCCCTGGTACTTCCCGAACAGCACGACCGGGCGGCGCGCCAGGAGATCGGGCAGCTTCGCGGGCGAGACCTCGGTCGTGTGGAGACCTTCGAAGGCGACGCCGATGTGCGTGAGCACGGGCTGCTCGATGAGGGCGCGCAGTCGCTCGGCCTCGGCGGCGGCCTTGGCGGGCCGGAGCACGACGAAGGGCTCGCCGCGGCCGGCGCGCGCGAGGCCTTCGATGAGCGCGCGGTTGACGCTCGTGCCAATGCCGAAGGCGAAGAGGTTGGCCTCGTCGAGGCGCTCGCGCACGAACCGAAAGGCCTCGGCCTCGACGCCCACGTACCCGTCGGTGACGACGACCACGGTGCGCGAGACGGCGCGGCTCGCGCGCGGGATGGCGTACGCTGCGCGCAGGCCGCCCATGAGCTCGGTGCCGCCGCCGCCGCGCTGGCGCCCGACGAGCGCGACCGCCGCGTCCACGTTGGCGGGCGTCGCCGGCACGGAGCCGCCCGGGCTCATGACGTAGTTCGCGCCCGAGAAGAGCGCGACGTCGAAGTGGTCCGTCGGGCGCAGCTGGCCGAGGAGCTTCTGCATGAGCGCCTTCGCCGTGTCGAGCGGGAACCCGAACATCGAGCCCGAGACGTCGAGCAGGAAGATGTACTCGCGCGCCGGGATCTGCTCGAGCTTCGGCCGCCGCGGCGGCTCCATCATGAGCGCGAAGTAGCCGTCGCCGTCGGCGCCGCGCGGCGACAGCAGCAAGCCCGACTCTATCTTGTCTCCCGCGAGGCGATAGCGGAGGACGAAGTCGCGGTCGCCGCCCGTGGCGTCGCGCAGCCGCACGTCGGCCGACGTGCGGTCGTTCGGCGACGCGTACGTCACGTCGATGGCGTGTGACGGCGACGTGATCTCCTTGAGGCCCACGCCCGTCTCCAGGTGCACGCCGAGGTCGAAGCGCGTGGGCGAGGGCGCGCCGGCCGGCAGGTGCGGGTTGGCCATCCATTTGTCGCTCTTCGAATCGGCGCCGCCCGTGTAGCGCGGGCCCACGACGGTCGGAAAGACGAATTCGTAGACGGCGTCCTCGGGGACGAGCAGCTCGGAGTAGTCGAGCTGCACCTCGATGCGGTCGCCCGGCATGATGTTGGCGACGTTCATCGTGAAGACGTTGGGCCGCTCCTGCTCGAGGAGAGAAGCCCGCTGGCCGCGGGCGCGCGCCGCCACGTAGCTCTCGCGCGCCGCCTGCCGGCGCTCGATGCGCGCCTCGACGACGCGCTGCCCGATCTTCATGCGCATGCCGTGCACCGCGGCGCGCGTCGAGGCGGGGAAGACGTAGATGGCCTCGATGGGCTTGGCGCCGCCGTTCTCGAAGATCTGGCGCACGGCGACGTGCGCGATGACGCCGGCGACGTCGACGTGCGCCGAGGTCTCGCGCAGCGGCAGGCGCTCGGTGGCGGGATCGCGCCCCGCGACGTAGAGATAAGGCGCCAACGAGCGATCGGCCGCTTCGTCGATGTCGGCGGCGTCGTTGGGTCCGTTCGCGAGGTAGGTCTGGGCGTGGCTCGCGCTCGCCGCGACCTGCGCGAGCACGCGCGTGGGGCTTAAGGCGGCCGGCCCGGCGGAAGCTGCCGCCGAGGCCGCCCCCGCGACGCAGACGAGAATTCCGAGGACGAGCGAGCGATTCGATGTGCGCATGCCCAGGCAGACGCACGGCGCGCCGGCGGGATCTAACCTTCGAGCGCGCCGGGAGCTACAGCTCCTCGGGCTCATCTGGAGCGGCCAGCCTCTCGGCCGGGTGGTCGCGGTAGGGCTCGTCCGGGGGGTAGAAGTCGTTCTCGGCGCGCGCCGCGGTGACCCAGGCCTGCATGGCGGGCAGCGCGTCGATCGTGGCGACGTAGCGGCGTGCGGCCTGGGGCAGCGCGACCTCGTAGGTCACGAAGCGCCGCACGACGGGCGCGAAGTAGGCGTCGACGGCCGAGAAACGCCCGAAGAGGAAGGGACCCTCGACGCCCTCCGCGAACCTGGCGCAGTCGGCCCAGATGTCGCAAATGCGGGCGACGTCACGGCGCGTCGGCGTGTCGAGCACGGCGAGCGGCAGGTTGAGCTCGCAGTTCATCCCGAGCCGGGAGCGAAGATCCGGAAAGCCGGCGTGCATCTCGGCGCAGACCGAGCGCGCGCGGGCCCGCGCCTCGCGCCCCGCGGGCCACACGCCGCGGTCGGGGAACTTCTCAGCCACGTATTCCACGATGGCCAGGCTGTCCCAGACGGCGAGGTCGCCGTCGACGAGCACCGGGACCTGGCCGGCGGGGTTGAGCGCGCGCACGCGCGCCGAGAAGGCCGGGTCGTTGAAGCTGAGCTTTTCCTCCTCGAAGGGGATGCCGAGTTGCTGGAGGAGCAGCCAGGGACGCAGCGACCACGACGAGTAGTTCTTGTTCCCGATGAGCAGCCTCATGCGTAAACGCTACCACCATCGGATGGCGCCGCCGCCGATTTGTCCCGCGTGGCGTTTGGTCAACGCGGGAGCGTGCGCGGCGGGGCCGCCGAGGCGGCGAGCGCCAGAGCGTTGATGTCACGGTTTTCGAGATGCGTCTTCGGCGCGCCTCGCTTGGCCGCCTCGAGCATGGCGCGGCCGACGTTCTCCGTGGTCGTGACAGCGGCGGGGAAGGCCAGCCGCAAGAGCGCGACGACGGGCGCGAGCCACTTCAAGAGGAAACGGTACACGGGGGTGCGCGACGTGATGCCGTGGAGCGGCTGGATGAGGCCCGGGCGGAACATGTAGGCGGCCTTGAAGCCCGCCTTGAGCACGACGTTCTCGGCGGCGCCCTTGACGCGCGCCCACATGACGCGGCCGCGCTCCGTGCTGTCGGTGCCGGCGCCCGAGACGAGCACGAACGTCATGCCGGGGTTGAGCCGCGCGAGGACGTTCGCGAAGGCGGCCGTGATGTCGAACGTCACCTTGCGGTAAGCCTCCTCGGTCATGCCGGCCGAGGTGACGCCCAGGCAAAAGAAACACGCGTCCCAGCCCGCGAGGTCGCCCTCGATCGACGAGAGGTTCGTCAGATCGGGCACCGTGCGCTCGACGAGCTTGGCGTCGGCCTGGCCGAGCGCGCGCCGCCCCACGACGAGCACGCGCTCGACCTCGGGATCGAGCAAGCACTCGCGCAAGACGCCCTGCCCCACCATGCCCGAGGCGCCGACGACCATGACCCTCATCGCGCCAGGTGTCCCACGCCGAACGAGGCGCGGCAAGTCGTCGATCCTGCCGCGAGGCCCGCCGCGGTATGCTGCCGCCGAATGCGGCGCGCGCTCGAAGCTCTCATTCGGTGGCTCGCAGAGGCGCTCGTGCGGCTCTATTACCCGGTGCGCCTCGTCGAGGGCGCCGAGCGCATCCCGCGCGATCGGCCCGTCGTGTTCGTGCTCAACCACCCGAACGGGTTGCTCGATCCGATCGTGCTGCGCGTCGCGACGGGGCGCGCCACGCGCTTCCTCGCCAAGAGCACGCTATTCGGCAACCCGCTCGGTCGGGTCGCCATGAACGCGTTCGGATCGATCCCCGTCCATCGCGCCCAGGAGGCGGGCGCGCGCGCCCAGGATGCCTCGCGCAACGACGAGTCGTTCGCGCGTTGCCGCGCGGCGCTCGCGCGCGGCGAGGCGCTCGCGCTCTTCCCCGAGGGCACCTCGCACTCCGATCCGCAGCTGCGGCCGCTCAAGACCGGCGCGGCGCGCATCGCGCTTTCGGCCGAGCGCGAGGTCGCGGACGGCGGCGGCCGCCTCGGCGCCGTTATCGTGCCCGTGGGCCTATTCTACGAACGCAAGGCGGTCTTTCGCTCGCGCGTGCTGCTCGACGTGGGCGAGCCGCTCGAGACGGCGCCCCTGCTTCCCCCCTACCGCGCCGACGAGCACGCGGCCGTCGATGTGCTCACCGACGAAATCAGGTCGCGCCTCGACGCCGTCGTGTTACAGGCCGAGACGCGCGAGCTCCTCGCGGGCATCGCGCGCGTCGCGCGCTGGACCGCCGACAAGCGCCCGCGTGGCGACGAGCCGGGTGACGACGCCGAGCTGGCCGCCGAGCACCGGCAAGCGCGCGAGCTGCTCACGGCGTACGAGCGCCTGCGCGCGCGCGACCCGGCGCGCGTCGAGGCCGTGGCCGCCGAGGCGCGCGCCTACGCGCGCACGCTGCGCCACCTCGGCGTGCGCAACCCGTGGGGCCTCGAGATCGAGCTCATCGCGCCCGGGCGCGTGCTGGCGGCGTGCGCGCGCGTGGCGCTCGCCCTGCCCCTCGCGCTCGCGGGCGCCGCGCTCGGCTGGCTGCCCTACCGCCTCGCGGGGGAGGTCGCGACGCGCGTCACGCGCGACGAGGATCTGCTGAGCACCGTCAAGCTCATCGCGGGCGCGACGTTCATGTTCCTCGCGTGGGCGATCGAGGCCGTCGTCGCGGGCGCGCTCCTCGGGCCGGTCTGGATCGCGCCCGTGTTCGTGGGCGCCATCGGGACGGGCTACGTCGCGCTGCGGTTCGAAGAGCTCGCGCGCGACACCTCCGAGGCGCTCCATCACCTGTGGCTGCGCGCCTTCCACTTCGACACGACCCGCCGGCTCGGCGAGCGCCGCCGCGCCCTCGCCGAGGCCGTCGCGAGCGCGCTGCGCGAGGCGGCGTGACCGCCGACGCGGCGGCGCCCGTCGGTCCCGTGGCGCTCGCGCGCAAGTACGCCGCGCTCGTCGAGCTGCGCCGCCGGCGCGACTCCGGGGGCGACACTTTGGGCGGCGGCGCGCTGCGCGCGCTGGCCGCCGAGTTCCCCGGCTGCCTGCGCGAGCTCGACACGCTCGGCCTCGTGGAGCTCGAGCGGCGCGCCCGGGCGACCGAGGCCACGGCCCTGGGCGCCCCCGCCGAGCCGTGGATGGACTGGATCGATGGGTACCACGCGCTCATGCGCGCCGCGCTGGCCGTCCGCGATCCCGCACGCGTCCGCGCCGCGGGCGCCGATTCGCGGGCGCTCGCGGCGCTCGCGACGCGCGCGGCCGGCCTGGCCGTCGATGAGGCGTTCGTCGCGGGCGCGCTCGCGCCGCCGGGCGGGCGCGTGGGCGTCGTCGTCTTGCGCGCCCTGGGCGCGCGCTTCGGCGTGCCGGCGGCGGCGATCGCGGTGGCGCTGTTTCCCGTGCGCCGGCCCTCGCCCTACACGCTCTGAGTCAGTAGGGCTTGACGTCCGCGAGCTGCGCGGCGAAGGCCGCGGGATCGTGCGTGGGCAGCCGGCAGGCGCCGTGCTCGCACACGTAGGCCGTGGCCTTCCCTTCCGTCGCGGCCTTGCCCTCGGCGAACGGCGCGACCTTGGCGAGTGCGGCGACGTCGTCCTCGCCGACGACGGCGCGCACGACGTTCGGCAGGAAGCGCCCGCGGAGAACCCCGAGGAGCGGCGCCGCGCTTTCGGGTCCTCCGCCGCGCGGCAGGACGATCGCGAGCTCGCGCGCGCGGTCTGTGGCCCAATCGAGGGCGAGCAGCGCCTCGGTCATCGCCATGGGACGGCTCGTGAGCACGACGCCCACGGAGCCGAAGGCCCGCTCGGCGAGCTGCCGCCACCGATCGTCGGTCGTGAAGGCGGCCAGGCGAAGCACGTTGGACAGCGCGACCGACGTGCCCGACGGCTCGGCGCCGTCGTAGGCGGGTTTTTCGCGAGCGAGCAGCGCCTCGTGGTCGCCCGAGGTCATGAACCAGCCACCGCGCTCCGCGTCGGCGAACAGGCGCTCGGTCTCGCCGGCGAGCGCGAGCGCCGCCTCGAGGAAGCGCCGCTCGAAGCCCGCCTCGTAGAGATCGAGGAGGCCCGCGACGACGAAGGCGTAGTCGTCGAGGAAGCCCGCGGGACCGGGGCGCCCATCCTTGAAGCTGCGCGCGAGTCGGCCGGCGGGGCGCATCCGCTCGAGGACGAAGGTGGCGGCGCGCGAGGCCGCGGCGACGTAGCGCGGCTCGTCGAGGAGCCGCCCCGCGACGGCGAAGCCCGAGATCATGAGGCCGTTCCAGGCCGCGAGGATCTTGTCGTCGCGCAGCGGCGGCACGCGGCGCGCGCGCACCTCGTACAGCTTCGCGCGCGCGGGCGCGAGCGCCGCGTGCTCGGCCTCGTCGGGATGCGCGACGTTGAGGATGTTGGCGCCCTCGAAGTTGCCAGCCGCCGTGACGCCGTAGTAGCGCAGAAACCGCGTGGTGCCGGGCCCCGGTCCGAGGACCTCCTCGATCTCCTTCTGCGACCAGACGAAGAACTTGCCCTCCTCGCCCTCCGAGTCGGCGTCGGTCGCCGAGTAGAACGCGCCCTCGGGCGCGGTCATCTCGCGCAGGACGTAGTCGAGCGTCTCGCGCGCGACGCGCGCGAAGTCGGCGCGGCCCGTCACCTGCGCCGCCTCGGCGTACGCCACGGCGAGGAGCGCGTTATCGTACAGCATCTTCTCGAAGTGCGGCACGAGCCAGCGCGCGTCGGTCGAGTAGCGGTGAAACCCGCCGCCGAGCTGGTCGTACATGCCGCCGCCCGCCATCTTCGCGAGCGTGAGCGTCGCCATGTTCAGCGTCTCGGCGTCGCCCGTGCGGCGGTGCGCGCGCAGCAGCAAGCGAACGGGGACGTTCGACGGGAATTTGGGCGCGCGTCGCAAGCCGCCGTCGATCGAATCGAAGGAGCGCTTGAAGTAGTCCACCGTCGCCGCGATGACGCCCGCGTTGGGCTCGGCGGCGCCCGTGTGGTCCGGCTCCATGTCCTTGCGGACGGCCTCGACGAGCGCCTTGGCGGCGCGCGTGACGCGGTCGCCGTCCTTGGCGTAGCTCTCGGCGAGCTCGCGCAGGATCGTGAGGAAGCCGTGGCGCGCGCCGCGCGCGCCGTCGCGCGGCGGAAAGTAGGTGCCGCCGAAGAACGGCTCGCGCGCGGGCGTGAGCCACACGCTCATGGGCCAGCCGCCCGACTGCGTGAGCGCCTGCACGGCGCTCATGTAGATCGCGTCGATGTCGGGGCGCTCTTCGCGGTCGACCTTGATGCAGACGTAGTGCTCGTTCAGAAAGCGCGCGATCTCGACATCTTCGAAGGACTCGCCCTCCATGACGTGGCACCAGTGACAGGTCGAATAGCCGACCGAGAGGAAGACCGGGCGATGGAGCCGCTTGGCCTCGGCGAAGGCCTCGTCGCCCCACGGCCGCCAGTCGACCGGATTGTGCGCGTGCTGGAGAAGGTACGGGCTCGTCTCGAGGATCAGGCGATTCGTGTAGGTGGGCGCCTTTCCTTCGAGGTGATGCGTGCGCGGCACGTAGCCAGACCCCTTGGCCGCGAGGGCGGCCGCGAGCTTCGCGGCGAGCGCGTCGTCGTACGCGGGCGCGCCGGGCGGGTGGTGCGCGCTCATGAGGGCTGGCCTCGATCTCGTGTGGCAGGCATCGCCCGTCACAATGAGCACGACCGCGAGCGAAAGCAATCGCCCCCGCGAGGGCGCGGTCAAGGTCCGGCGTCGACGGAGACGAACTCGAGGCACATGTTGTCCGGCAGGCAAATGCTCGGGACACAATACGCGGCGGCGTTCAGGTAGTTGCAGCAGGTCGCGTTGCTGCCACAGTAGCCTGCGGCCACCGAGTCGGTGCACGGGACCTTGGAGCCGTTCTGGGCGAACTGCGCGAGCGTGCAGAAGCAAGGCACGCCGACGAGGAGCGCGCCGAGCTGCCGATCGCACGTGCACAGGAGGCCGTTCTTGCATTGGTTCCCGTTCATCGTGCACGGCGTCCCGACGCCTTTGTCGTTCCCGGCCGCGGGAGGACACCCAGGCGGCAGATCGAGCGAGACCTCGAAGACGGCGTCGTGCAGGCCGCCGTCGCCGGAGCCGCTCCCTGACGAGCAAGCGCCCGCCGCCAACAGCAGGCCGGAGAGACCGAGGGTCCAGGCGACGCCGCGCATGGTCCTAGATT
>DATKFB010000428.1:0-3030 GCA_035544435.1 Polyangia bacterium | reverse complement strand
GCACTCGGGCCGGAGCGAGATCCACACCTCGGCGCCCGCGGCGGGCGCAAAGCCGTCGTCGCGGGCGGCGACGAGCGGCCCGACGGGCGAATCGACGCGCGTCTGCCGCGTCGTCACCTCGACGACGCGCCCGCGCAAGAGGTTCGTCTCGCCCACGAAGGCCGCGACGGCGCGCGAGCGCGGCCGCCGGTAGATGTCGGCCGGAGCGCCGACCTGGAGCAGGCGGCCCTTGGACATGACGCCGATCCGATCGGCGACTGCCAGCGCCTCCTTCTGATCGTGCGTGACGTAGACCGTCGTGAGCCCGTGCTCCTTGCAGAGCCGCCGGATCTCCGCGCGCATCGACTGGCGCAGCTTGGCGTCGAGGTTCGACAGCGGCTCGTCGAGCAGCAGGCAGCGCGGGCGCACGACGAGCGCGCGCGCGAGCGCGACGCGCTGCTGCTCGCCGCCCGACAGCTCGTCGATGCGCCGCGCGCTCATGCCGGGCAGGCGCGTCGACGCAAGCGCCGCCTCGACGCGCGCGGCGACGTCCTCCTTCGACACGCGCCGCTCGCGCAGGCCGAAGGCGACGTTCTCGAAGACGCTCATGTGCGGCCAGAGCGCGAAGCTCTGGAAGACCATTCCGGCGTTGCGCGCGTGGGCGGGCAGGCGCGTGACGTCCTCGTCGCCGAAATGGATCGTGTCCGCGTCGGGGCCGATCTCGACGAAGCCCGCGATGGCGCGCAGGAGCGTCGTCTTGCCGCAGCCGCTCGGTCCGAGCAGCAGGAAGAGCTCGCCCGGCTCGACGGCGAGGCTCACGCGATCGACAGCAACGTTGGCGCCGTAGCGCACGGTCAGGTCGCGGATCGTGACCGCCACGGGGGACGCCATCTCGGCGCCATCTTACTCGGCGGTTCTCTATTTAGCGTAGTCCGTCGCGCGCGTCTCGCGGATGACGGCGACCTTGACCTGCCCCGGGTAGGTCAGCTCGGCCTCGACCCTGCGCGCGATGTCCTTCGACAGAGCGCGCGCCTGCTGATCGGTGACGCGCGAGTTCTCGACGATGACCCGCACCTCGCGCCCGGCCTGGATGGCGAAGGCGCGCTCGACGCCCGCGAAACTCGTCGCGATGCGCTCGAGATCGGTGAGGCGCTGGACATAGGTCTCGAGCATCTCGCGGCGCGCGCCCGGGCGTTGGCTCGAGAGCACGTTGGCCGCGTCGACGAGGTGGTCCATGACGTCCGTGGCCGCGACGTCGCCGTGGTGCGCCTCGATGGCGTGACAGACGCGCGGCGGCTCGCCCAGCTTGCGCGCGACCCCGGCGCCCACGACGGCGTGCGCGCCCTCCACCTCCTGATCGATGGCCTTGCCGATGTCGTGCAAGAGGCCGGCGCGCCGCGCCGTCTTGACGGGCAGGTTCAGCTCGGCCGCCATGGCGCCCGCGATGAAACCCACCTCGAGCGAGTGCTGCAGCAGATTCTGCGCGCCCGAGGATCGCAGCTTGAGCTTGCCGAGCAGCCGCACGAGCTCGGGGTGCAGCCGCCCGAGCCCGAGGTCGAAGGCCGCCTGCTCGCACGCCTCCTTGCACTGCGCCTCGACCTCCTGCGTGGCCTTCTCGACCATCTCCTCGATGCGCGTCGGGTGGATGCGCCCGTCGGCGATGAGGCGCGTGAGCGCGATGCGCGCGATCTCGCGGCGCACGGGGTTGAAGCACGAGATCACGACTGCCTCGGGCGTGTCGTCGATGATGAGGTCGATGCCCGTAGCCGCTTCGAGCGCGCGGATGTTGCGCCCCTCGCGCCCGATGATGCGGCCCTTCATGTCGTCGGACGGCAGCGGCACGGTCGCCACGGTGCGCTCGGCGACGTATTCGCCCGCGTAGCGCTGGATGGCGGCCGAGATGATCATCTTGGACTTCTCCTCGGCCTCGGCGCGCGCGGCGTCCTCGATCTTCTTGACCTCGTCGACCACCTGCCGGCGCGCCTCGTCGCGCACCTCGGCGACGAGCTCGGCCTTGGCCTCGGCCTGCGACAATCCCGCGATGCGCTCGAGCCGCGCGCGCGCCTCCGTGCCTTGCTGAGCCGCCGCGCGCGCCGCGGCCTCCGCGGCCGCCTCGCGGGCCGCGAGCTGCTTGCTCGCCCGCGCGACCTCGTCGTTCTGCTGTGCAGTCGCGCGCTCGCGCTTGTCGAGCTCGCGCTCGCGCTCGCCGAGTTCGCCGCCCCGCCGCTCGAGCTCGCCCTGGCGCGCCTTGAGCTCGGTCTCGACGTCCGCGCGCGCCTTCTGCGCGAGGTCCTTGGCCTCGAGGACGGCCTGACGCTTGAGCGACTCGGCCTCGGCCCTGGCGGCCTCGATGAGGCGCTGCTTCTCGGCGTCGCTCTGCGGCAGCGACGGCGGCCGCAGAGCGCGACCCACGAAGAGCGCGATGACGAAGGCGACGACGACGAGCGACGCCGCGACGATCGTGGGGATCATACCGCCGCCCTCGCCTCGAGCACGCGGCGCTCAGTGACGACGAGATCGACGGCGACGTCCCGTTCATCGGCCGGACAGGTCTCGACGATCTGGAAGTCGTACGCGAAGCCGATGAGGACGGCGGGGGGGCGCCCCGCGGCGGCTCGCCGCTCGCGCAGGTCACGGCTCGCGGCGTCGTAGTAACCGCCCCCCTGGCCGAGGCGCCGCCCCGAGGCGTCGAAGGCCAGGCCCGGCACGAGCATGATGTCGAGCTCCTCGATCGGGACCTCCGGACAGGAAACAACCGGCTCCGTGAGGCCGTGGGGGCCCTCGCACAGATCGTCCGGTCCCGTCGCGCGGTGGAAGCGCAGCCGCGGTGGCCAGGGCGTTTCGATGCGGGGCAACGCTACGCCGAAGCCGGCCGCTCGCGCCGCCTCGAGCGCGCCCGCCGGGTCGAGCTCACCCCGGATCGCGACGTATGCCGACAACGTCGCGGCCGCCCGGGGCGGGCGCGCCAGCGCGGGCAACGCCATGAGGCGCGCCACCGCCGCCTGCGCGCACACATCGCGCTCGGTCGCGGACAGGGCGCCACGCCGCTCG